>NZ_JAKZFS010000001.1:1298643-1536752 GCF_022808915.1 Fundidesulfovibrio terrae | reverse complement strand
CTGATTCCACCGGCATGCCGGTGGAATCAGGCCCGCGAAGCCTATTGAGGGTCCAGGGGGATCATCCCCCTGGCGGGTGCAAGGCAGCGCCCTGCTCTTTTCTTATTTCTTTATCCAGCCGTCGAACTTGTCCTGGATCTCTTCCGGCGTCAGGCCCGGCGTTTCGTACATGCCCTTGGCCATGCGCTGCCGGAAGGCCTCGTACAGAATCACCGCCGCGGCCACGGACACGTTCAGGCTCTGCACCATGCCCTGCATGGGGATGTAGATGTGGTCCGTCACCAGGGTCTGCAGCTCGTCGGCCACGCCGTCGTGCTCGTTGCCCAGGATGACGGCCGTGGGCTTGGTCATGTCCCAGTCGGTGAGGGACTTGGCCCCGGGGCCGAAGCCGGTGGAGAGCACCTGATGGCCGGTGGCGCGAAATCCTTCCACCATCTCTCGGGCGGACTTGTGGCGCTTCATCTCCACCCATTTCTTGGCCGAGGCCGAGCTCTTGTGGCCGAGCTGCGGGAAGGGGGTGTCGGTGTAGAGCAGGTGCGCCTCGCCCACGCCGAAGGCGTCGCAGCTCCTGAGCACGGCCGAAACGTTGTGGGGGTCGTGGATGTTGTTGAGCACGATGGTCAGGTCTTTCTGCCTGCGGGCCAGGACGTCGAGGATCCGCTGCTTGCGGTTGTCGGTTCGTTCTCTCATGGGATCATCCTAGAAGAGTATTGCCCCGTCCTTGTGCCAGAGCTGGCAGTAGCGGCCGCGCAGTTCGATGCGCAGCGTGCGCTCCTTGGGCCCGGGCGGGAGGATCAAGGGATATTGGGCGCTGATGGGGGTCCACTCGACAGGCACGCCGGCCATGAGCAGCACAGGGCGGCTCGTGCCGTCGGGCGACACCTCGAGCACCTGCACCGAGGCGTCGGAGCCCGCAAGGCGCGGATAAAAGATGGTGCCCGGCCCAACGGCGGCCTCGACCGTCAGCACGGCCGGGGCGTCTGGGTCCTTGGGGGCGAGCACGCGCCAGCCGGGGACTTCCGAGGAGGGGGTGTCGTCCAGGTTGACGGCCTCGCTCCATTTGGGATCGTGCGGGGTGGCGCTGTTGGAGACGAACGCCTCGGCGCCGTAGTTGAGCCGCATGCTCTCCATGTTGGCCCGTTCCCATGCGGCCTGGCTCTGGGCGGTCTCCCCGGGCCTGCACGCGAACACGTCGAGCCCCCGGAAGGCCAGGGTTTCCAGATTGCCGCCGTGGTACTGGGCCGTCAGCCCCCGGCACAGGAGCTCCACCGTGAACGTCACCCGCTTGAAGGGCTTGTCGCGAGTGAGCACGGTCTGGGACTGGCGCTTGGGGTCCGGCCCGGCCGTCCCGGCCAGGGGGATGCGCGGCTCGTCGTCGAAGCGGGCGTACAGGCCGAGCAGGTTGCCGAGCCCGATGTTCAGATACTGGAGGTTGAGGAAAAAGGTCACGGGGCCCTGATCGGGACCGTTATCCAGGACGTATTCGATCGATCCGGGATGGTCGTTGGCCGTGGCGGTGATGCCGATCCCCGGGATGGGGCAGAACGTCGCGTCGGAGAAGCTGGCCACGCGGCGGAAGAAATCGAGGGACGTGGCCGCAAGCGAGGCGTGCATCGGCAGGGAATCGAGGACCGGCGCGGGGTCGTGGGTCAGCCGGAAAGTGTAGACCGTGGCGTTCAGGGCCTTTTCGACCGACAGGGGCCTGCCCTGACGTGCGAGAAAATCCGTCTCGTCGCGGCCCAGGACGCCGAAATCGCCGTAGGCGGAGACGAAGCGGAGCTGGGCCGTTTCCCAGCCCGGAACGAGGCGTTGGGAGCGCAAGGGGTTGGGCGTGCTGTACTGATCCATGTACCAGTCCACGCCGCTGACGAACCCGGGATTGGACCCGACGACGAGGCCGTCCGGCGGCAGCACCCCGGCCAGGTGCTTGGCCATGGGCTTGAACAGGGTCACGAACACGGGATGACGGTAGCTGTCGACCTCGTAATAGCGCGCCTGCTGCGTGGACAGGATGGACGCGCACCCGGCCACCGCGAGGACGGCGGCCAGGGCCTTGGCAAAGGGGAGCTGGGACAGGGGCTGGGCCATGAAAAAGGCCAGCAGGGGCGTGGCGTAGGCCACATGCCAGGGCGAAAAGTAGGCCGCCTTGCCCATGACCAGCACGTTGGCCAGGGGAACAGCCACGAGGATCAGGCAGATGGCCGCCAGCCGCGGCCTGCGCAGGGCCAGCATGGCGAACCCGCCCAGGGCCAGGGCGGCCGCCCCGAGCCTGACGCGCTGGCCGTCGAAGAAGAAGAGCGCCTGTCCCAGATAGTCGGCGATGAGGTCAAAGACGTTCCAGCGAGAATACTGGGCGTCGGAGAAGATGCTTCGCGAGCCCGAGCTTGGCAGGAAGAACCAGGCGAACACGGGCAGGGCCGTGGCGGCGGTGGCAACGCAGAAGACCGCGAAGTGCTTCAGGTCGAAGCGCGGCCGGTGCATCCACAGGCACAGGGCCAGGGCAGCGCCCTGGGCGGCCGCCATGTGGAAGGTGAAATAGTGCAGCCAGAACAGGGCCATGTTGACCAGACAGAGACCGGCCAGGTCCCGCCAGCGCCCCTCCTCCGCCAGCCGCACCAACAGGCGCAGGGCCACGAGCAGGAGGACCAGTTGCAGCGCGTAGGGCCGTATCTCGCGCGAGAGCAGCAGGTGCAGCCCATTCACGGACAGGATGGCGGCGGAGAAAAGGGCCGTGTTTTCGTCCGTGAAGGCGCGCGCGATGCGGTACAGCAGGTAGATCGACCCGGTACCCAGGAGGGAGGGCAAAAGCCGCAGGGAGAAATCGCTCAGCCCGATCCCCATGGCCGCCTTGGAGACCAGGTAGAACAGCGGCGGGTGCATCTCGGCCGAACGGCAGAAATCCAGGATGTAGTCGAGTCCGTGGCTGGCGGTGAGCGGCACCAGGATCTCGTCCCACCACAGGGACGGCGTCTCGAGATGGTAGAACCGCAGCGCCGCCCCGGCCAGAAGGATGACGGCCAGCGAAATCCGGGCCCGGACGGAAGGGGCGTCGCAGGAGGAGGAAGACAAGGCCATTGGGTTCGTCGCGTCCAGCCGGATTGGATAGGTGGATGGAAGCCGCGGCATGCGGCTCCGTTTGGGAAAGGATGGATAGCGAAAGAACCCTTCCGGGTCAACGCCGTCCCAGCCCGCCCGGCCCGGCTCATCCGCCGCAAACGAAACCGGCCGCGCGGCTCACGGGAATATCTCCATGAGGAGCTCCGTCAGCTCGATGAGCGCGGGCACGTCTTCGGGTGCTTCCTCCAGGCTCCTGTTCAGGGTGCGCAAGAGCTGCTCCAACAGGAAAACCAGCAGAAGCTGCCGGACGGAATCCTCCTGCGGCGGCACCAGGATCGCCCCCTTCACGGCCTCAAGGTAGGCGTCGAAGAAGGCCAGTCCGGCCGTTCTGCGCCACAGGAAGCACCAAGCCGTGAGTTCGTGAGCGGCGTGGGGAGTTCTCTCCAGGTGCCGGCGTAAGGCCTTCTCGGTGGTCACGGCCATGGAGGCGATCATGCAGGCCACGTCCCGGATGGCCGGTCGCTTGATGGTCCTTTCACCAAGGGGCAGCCGCACGTCGCCGTCGAAGTCCACCAGCATGAAATCCCTGCCCATATGGAGCACGTTGTCGAGCTGCAGGTCGCCGTGGGCCCTGATGCGCACGCCCGTGGGCTCCATGTTCAGAAGCTTCGCGAATCGCTTCAGGATCGCCGTTTCCGGCAGCAGCCGGGGGACGGCGTCCGTGTCCCCGGCCTTGGCGCGCCACATGCGCTCGATGCCCCGGGCCGTGTTGTGGGCCAGATTGCGCATGGTCTGGTACAGGGAGCGCAGGTAGAGTTTCGTGACCGGCTCGGGGGAGAAGGCCGGGTTGTCCAGGCCGGCCAGGATGGTGTGGAAATGCGCTATGCGCTGGGCCAGGCGGCGGAAGAACTCCAGGGAGTACTCGTCCACCATGCCTTGCTGCTCCTTGGTGAGCACCGGGGCGACGAAGGGATCGGCTGGCAGCGGCCAGGGTGGCGCGAGGCCCGAGGCCAGGACCTGGTCCAGGAAACGCTCCACGGTGTCGAGCACGAAGGCCGTGCCTTCCGTGGCTCCCTGCACGAATTCCATGGCCAGGGCCAGGGTCATGGCCTGGCCGCGCGGCCCCAGGTAGGCGAGCCTGGCCAGCAGGCGCGGCACCCCCTCGAACCCGGCCTTGTTCAGAATGCTCAGGATTTCCGCCTCTGGGTGGCCGCCCTCCTCCGGGTGGCGGAAAATCTTGAGGAAGGCCCTGTTGCCCACGGAATAGGAAACCGTTTGGCGGGTGGAGTGGACGCGGCGGACGGGCCCGGACGAATGCATCAGCGCCTTGCGCAGACTCAGGGGGGCTCGGAGATCAACAATGAAGCGGGACGACCGGCCATGGTATTTCCTGTTGGAGGCAAGAAAGGCGGCCAGTCCGGCCACTGCCTCGGGATCGTCGAAGCCGTCCAGCAGGATTTTGCCGGCCTTGTCGTCGGCCAGATGGGCCAGCACCGCGTCCTGTGAATCCAGGGCGAACATTTCGGCGCGCTTGCCCCCGGCCACGGACACGAACAGCAGATGGTGGTCCTGGAACGCCTGACCGTGGACGGTATCGATGACGAACAGGGTGGCTCCCGGCTCCTGGTTCCTGATGGGCAGGTGGTCGAGTATCTTCAGGTCGAAAAGCGGACCGGGGGAGGCCGTCCCGCGCAGGCTCCTGGCCAGGGCCGTCGGCAGCAGCACGGATTTCAGCTTGCCCAGGTTCTCCCTGTGAGCCACGCCGTGTTCGGAATCCACCGTCAGGGACAAGGGGGCCCGGGGGATGGCCTGGACGGGCTGGGCCGCTCCCTTTTCCAGCACGAACCAGAAATGGTCGTGGGGGCCCAAGGTGAGGCAGTAGGGCTCCTTGCGGATGGCCGGGAAACGGGTCTGGCCGAAGACCTCCACCGGGGTGCACCCGGCCAGGCTTTCCAGGTCGAGCTCCTCCACCTGGGCATAGCGGGACAGGTTGGCCACGACCAGCAGCGTCTGCTCGCCCTCGGTGCGCAGAAAGCTCAGGACCTTGGTGTTGTCCCCGCGCACGAACGTAAGCTCCCCCGTGCCCAAGGCCGGAAAGGTCTTGTAGAGGGAAATGATCCGGCGCATCCACCAGAGGAACGAGGATTGGTTGCGCTCCTGGGTCTCCGCGTTGACCACTTCATAATGGTACTCGGGATCGATGATCACCGGGAGATACAACGATTGGGGGTTGGCCTGGGAAAATCCTGCGTTGCGGTCCGGGCTCCACTGCATGGGAGTGCGTACTCCGTTGCGGTCGCCCAGGTGGTAGTTGTCGCCCATGGCCAGCTCGTCCCCGTAATAGATGATCGGCGTTCCCGGGAACGAGAAGAGCAGGAAGTTGATGAGTTCCATCCTCCTGCGGTTGTTCTGCATCAGGGGTGCGAGCCTGCGCCGGATGCCCAGGTTGATGCGGGCCTTGAAGTCCAGGGCGTAGGCCCGGTACATGTAGTCGCGCTCCTCGTCGCTGACCATTTCCAGGGTCAGCTCGTCGTGGTTGCGCAAAAACACCGCCCACTGGCACGTCTCGGGGATGGCCGGGGTCTGGCCCACGATGTCGATGATGGGGTAGCGGTCCTCCATCCACAAAGCCATGAAGATGCGGGGCATCACCGGGAAATCGTAGGCCATGTGGCATTCGTCGCCCTGGCCGAAGTAGTCCACGGCATCCTCGGGCCACTGGTTGGCCTCGGCCAGGAGCATCCTGCCCGGAAACCTGGCCTCCACATGGGAGCGCAGTCGTTTGAGAAAAGCGTGTGTTTCCGGAAGGTTCTCGCAGTTGGTGCCTTCGCGCTCGTAGAGGTAGGGCACGGCGTCCAGGCGCAGGCCGTCCACTCCCATGCCCAGCCAGTGGTCCACCACCTTGAACAGTTCCCGGTGCACCAGGGGATTGGCGAAGTTCAGGTCCGGCTGGTGGGAATAGAAGCGGTGCCAGTAGTTGGACTTGGCCACCGGGTCCCAGGCCCAGTTGGAGTGCTCGAAGTCCTTGAAGATGATCCGGGCCTTGCCGTACTTGTCCGGAGTTTCGCTCCAGACGTAGAAGTCGCGGTGGGCCGAGCCGGGTTTGGCCTTGCGGGCCCTCTGGAACCACGGATGCTGGTCCGAGGTGTGGTTGAGCACCAGTTCGGTCACCACCCGGATGCCGCGGTGGTGGGCCTCGCGCAGGAACCGCTTGAAATCGGCCAGGGTGCCGTAATCAGGATGGACGTCCATGTAGTTGGCGATGTCGTACCCGTCGTCGCGCAGAGGGGAGGGATAGAAGGGCAAAAGCCACAAAGCCCCGACTCCCAGGCGCTCCAGATACCCCAGCTTGTCGATGAGCCCCGTGAAGTCGCCGATGCCATCCGCGTTGCCGTCCGCGAAAGAACGTACGTGGAGTTCGTAGAAGATGGTTTTCTTGTACCACAGGGGATCGAACGTCAGCATCCGCGCCTCCTCGTACGTCTGGTCCGGGCGGCCGAAACCTTTCCCATGGGAACTTGACCGCATTTGGAAAAAAATGTCTATGGTGCATTCAAATCGTCTGCTCGCGTTCCGGGATGGTCCGGTCCGGGGAGCAGGCCCGTGAGCCGCAACTGGTGGACATCATGGGAAACGAGACGTTGCTTCCCGGACCGCGCCCCCTTCCCGAGGTCGGGCACTGGAAGGCCGGACCGGACACATACGGGTTCCGCCTGTGGGCGCCACTGGCCCGCCAGGTGGAGCTCGAACTCATCGCCCCGGGCGGGGCACCTGCCGGAGAAGCCGGGTGGGACACCGCGTGGCCGCTGGCGCAACTCCTGCCCATGGAGCCCCTGGCGGACGGTTACTGGGCGGCCGAAGCCACGGGCCTGAGCCACGGCGATCTGTACCGCTTCCGCCTGGATGGCCGGACAGGCCGCCCTGACCCGGCCTCCCACCACCAGCCCCACGGGGTCCATGGCCCCTCGGCCCTGGTGGACCACGCGGCCTTCCCGTGGGCGCAGCTGGAATTCGCGTCCCCGGCCTTGTCCGACCTGATCCTGTACGAGACCCACATCGGCGCGTTCACCCCCGAGGGGACCTTTCAGGCGGCCGAAGCGCGCCTGGACGATCTGGTGAGCCTTGGGATCACAGCCGTGCAGGTCATGCCCGTGGCCCAGTTCCCGGGCAGCCGCAACTGGGGATACGACGGGGCGTATCCGTTTTCCGTGCACCACGACTACGGCGGCTCCCAAGGGCTCAAGGGGTTCGTGGAGGCGTGCCACGCCCGGGGCCTAGCAGTGGTCCTGGATGTGGTCTTCAACCATCTGGGGCCGGAGGGAAACTATCTGCGCGACTTCGGCCTCTACTTCACCGACCGCTACAGGACCCCCTGGGGAGACGCCCTCAACTACGACGGACCGGAAAGCGACCACGTCCGCAACTTTTTCTTCTGGAACATCCTGCACTGGCTGGAGCGCTTCCGCGTGGATGGGTTCAGGCTGGATGCAACCCACGCCGTCCATGACGTAAGTCCCAGGCCCTTTCTCGGACAGCTGGCGGAACTGGCCGGGCGTTACAGGACCGCACGCGGCCGTGAGCCGTTTTTCCTGGCCGAGAGCGACCTCAACGAACCAAGGCTGGCCCTGCCCCCGGAGATGGGGGGGCTGGGCCTGTCGGCGATCTACGACGAGGATCTCCATCACGGGGTGCACGCCTGGCTCACGGGCGAGAGGAAGGCATACTACCAGGACTACGGGCGCATGGAGCACGTGGCCAAGGCCGCGACCCGGGGCTTCGCGTACACGGGCCAATATTCGGCCTACCGCAGGCGAGGCCACGGGGGGGATCCGTCCCGTCTGCCGGTGTCCGCGCTGGTGGCGTTCCTGCAGAACCATGACCAGACCGGCAACCGGGCGCAAGGGGAGCGGCTGGCCTCCCTGGTGGACTTCGAAGCACTGAAGGCCGCGGCCGGGCTCCTGCTGCTCGCCCCCTTCGTGCCCATGCTGTTCATGGGCGAGGAGTACGGCGAGGAAAATCCTTTCCTGTATTTCATCAGCCACAATGATCCCGAGTTGGTCCGGGCCGTGCGGGCCGGAAGGCTGGAAGAGTTCGCCCGGTTCCACGACGGGCAAACTCCACCGCCGGACCCCCAGGACGAGGAGACCTTCCGTAACTCCAAGCTCGCGTGGGGAAAGCGGAGCACTGGCCGCCACAGGTTCTTGCTCGACTGGCACCAGAAGCTGATCGCGCTGAGAAAGCGCCTGAAGCCCGGCAGAGAAGGGACTCCGTGGCCCATGGCGCTCGCCCACGACGAGCAGGGGTTTCTGGCCGTCGAAGGCATGTGCGGCCCTGCGCGCCTGCTGTGCATGTTCAACCTGTCCCAGGCCAGCCGGACCGTGGAGGCAGGCGGACTGGCCCGGGGCGTGGCCTGGGGCAAGATCCTGGACTCCGCCGAAACGCACTGGGGGGGGCCGGGGTCGGCCATGCCCACTGTGCTGCGGGGGAAGGCGGTGTTCTCCCCCTGGTCCATGGCCGCCTATGCCCGGGAGGAGGTGCGTTCATGATTGCGGCGCCGCTGTCCTTGTACCGGCTGCAGTTGTGCCCGGGGTTCGGCTTCGAGCAGTGCAGGCAGGCGCTGCCCTATCTGGCGGGCCTGGGAGTCTCGCACATCTATGCCTCCCCGATCTTCAAGGCCAGGCCCGGATCAGCCCACGGCTACGATGTTTGCGACCACCAGGCCCTGAATCCGGAACTGGGCACGCCCGAAGAGTTCGACCGGCTCATGGCCGAGTGCAGGCAGCTGGACATCGGCTGGGTGCAGGACATCGTACCCAACCATATGGCCGTGTCCGGCGACAACGGCATGCTGGTGGACGTCCTGGAAAATGGTGAGACATCCCGATATTTCAATTTTTTCGATATAGAATGGAGCCATCCCTACAAGAGCATGGCTGGTCGGATGCTGGCCCCCTTCCTTGGCGTGTACTACAGCCAAGCCCTGGAGAACGGTGAGATACAGATACGATTCGACCAAGAGGGATTCAACGTAAAATACTATGACATCAGGTTTCCACTGCGCATAGATTCCTATGGGAAGATCCTAACACACAATTTAGTCGCATTTCGCGACCGGGTTGGCAGGGACAACCCGGATTACGTGAAGATGCTCGGTGTGCTGTACAACATAAAAAGCGTGACTGGGGAAAAACGTGAATCGGAACACTATACGCAGATTTATTTCATCAAGCGCCTGCTTTTCGAGATGTACCAGTCGAGCCCTCCGCTCAGGGACTTCATCGACACCAACATCAGGGTATTCAACGGCCAGGCCGCGCCGGGAGAGGGCGACCGTTTCGCCCTGCTGGACGACCTTTTGTCCGAGCAGTTCTTCCGGCTCTCCTTCTGGAAGGTCGCGGGGGAGGAGATCAACTACAGACGCTTTTTCAGCATCAACGACCTGATATCCTTGCGCATCGAGGACGAAGCCGTCTTCAACCACACCCACAGGCTCATCCTGGAACGAATCCATGACCAGAGCTTTTTCGGCGTGCGGGTGGATCACATCGACGGGCTCTACGACCCGTCGTTCTACCTGCAGCGCCTGCGCGGACAGGCCCCGGGCGCCTACATCGTCGTGGAGAAAATTCTCATGGCGCACGAATCCCTGCCCGCCTTCTGGCCGGTGCAGGGCACCACGGGCTACGATTTCATGGCCCTGGCCTGCAATCTGTTCGTCCATGGCGGGCAGGGAGCGGCATTCCAGAAGATTTACTCCGGCTTCACCGGCGTGAAGAAAAGCCTGGGCGACATCCTCACGCAGAAAAAAAGGGAGATCATCCGGCGGCACATGGCCGGGGACGTGGACAACCTGGCCCGGCTGTTCAAGACCGTGTCCATCATGGACCGGCGGGGCATAGACATCACCATGGTGGCCCTCAAGCAGGCCATAACGGAGCTTCTCGTCCAGTTCCCCGTCTACAGGACCTACATCAGCCACGAGGAATTCCGCCCGGCCGACCTGTCCTATGTGCGGGCCGCGATCCGCTGGACGCGGCGGGCCAACCCTGACCTGAACTTCGAACTGAGCTTCCTGGAGCGTTTCCTCCTCCTGGAATTCGGCGAGGGCATGGAGGCCACGGCCAGGCGGGAATGGACCCACTTCGTGATGCGTTTCCAGCAGGTGACGGGTCCGCTTTTGGCCAAGGCCATGGAGGACTCCACCTTCTACGTCATGAACCGACTGCTTTGCCTCAACGAGGTGGGGGCCGACCCGAACCGCTTCGGCATGGCCGCCGAGGATTGGCACGACGCCATCCGCAAGCGAGTCGAACATTGGCCGGCGACCATGAACGCCACGGCCACCCACGACTCCAAGCGCGGCGAGGACGCCCGCATGCGCCTGGCCGCGCTCTCGGAACTGCCCGAGGAGTGGGCAGGGGCCCTTACTGCGTTCCGAAAGCTATGCTGCGGGAAACACCGGCGCTCCGAAGAGCAGCAGTCCCCGGACCGCAACGAGCAGTATTTCCTGTTCCAGACCCTTCTGGCCAACATGCCCTTTGACGAGGAGGAGCTGGCGACATTTCCGGAGCGTCTGCGGCTCTATTTGGTCAAGGCCTTGCGAGAGGCCAAGGAGCGCTCCAACTGGCTGAGCCCCGACGAGGCGGCCGAGCAGGCATACTGCGCCTTTGCCGACACCCTGCTCGACCCCGGGGCGCGCAACAGGTTTCCGGCGATTTTCCAGCCTCTGTGGAATAGGATCGCCCGCGTGGGCATGGTCAATTCCCTTTCCCAGGCCCTTCTCAAGATCACCGCGCCGGGCGTGCCGGATTTCTACCAGGGATGCGAACTGTGGAACTTCTCCATGGTGGACCCCGACAACCGCAGGCCGGTGAACTACACCCTGCGCCAGAAAATCCTGAAGGACATGGCCGGAGGGTTCGAGTCGGACCGGAAAAAGCTTCTTCACCAGCTCGTGGAACACCCCGAGGACGGCCGGATCAAGCTCTTCCTGATCTGGCGGAGCCTGCACGTGCGCAAGGACTTCGCGGAGCTTTTCCGCAAAGGGGACTACCACCCCCTGAACTTCGATGGCGTCCGGCGGGACATGGCCTTCGGCTTCGCCAGAAGCCTGGACGGCGAGTCGACGCTGACCGTGATTCCCAGGCTGTTCGCCAAGGCTGCGGGGGAGGAGGGCAGTTTCCCGGTGGGGCCGTTCTGGGAGGACACGGTGCTGCACCTGCCCGAACCCAGGCCGTTCACCGACGCCTTCACCGGAAGGGAATTCCCGGCCGAGGACGTGGTGTACCTCAAGGAGATCTTCCGGGACCTGCCCTTCGCGCTGCTCACAGCCAGGGCAGACCGGCCGGCGGCTCCGGAGTGACCGCGAAATGGCGGCCGTCATGAGGCAGATGATCGCCCTGGGACTTGTCCTGTTCCTGTGCCGCGCCGAGGCGGCCTGGGCACTGAACGGCAAGGCCGGGGGGCACGCCGCGGGGCTGCGCTACCAGGTGTCCATCACGGGGATGGACGACCCGGAGCTGTCCGCCCTGCTGTTCTCGGTCTCCTCCTGCGCGGAGCAGCAGGACAAGCCCGTGGCCTCGGCCTTCCGCCTGCGCGCCCGGGCCAAGGCCGACGTGCCCGCGCTCCGGGACGCGCTCAAGTCCCGGGGGAGGTTCGCCGCCCAGGTGTCCTTCAGCGTGGACGAAGCCGCGACGCCGGTCAGGGTGTTGTTCGCGGTGAGCTCGGCCGAGCCCTTCCTCTTGGAAAAGGTGGACGTGGTACTGGCCGGGGGCGCGGGCGCGCCCGCGTTCCCCCTTCCTGGCGGGCGCGAGCTGGGCCTGGTCGAGCGCGCCCCAGCGATCTCCAAGGAGATCGTGTCCGGGGCGAACACCCTGCTGTCCATTCTGCAAGGCAAGGGGCATCCCTTCCCGGTCCTGGCCGGGCAGCGGGTCGTGGCCGATTTCGAGACCCACCTCGTCCGGGTGACCTACACCGTGGACCCAGGCCCGCGAGCGGATTTCGGCCCGGTCCGTTTCAGCGGTCTCAAGGGCGTGGAGGAGTCCTTCCTGCGGCCTCTGGTCCCCTGGAAGGAGGGCGACGAGTATCGGCAGGAGCTCGTGGCGCGTTTCCAGGACCGCCTCCTGAGTCTGGGCCTGTTCGCCACCGCGGCCGTGGCCCCGCGAAAGTCCCTGGACGAGAACGGCCGCGTCGTGGTGGAGGCCACGGTAACGGAGCGCAAGATGCGCACCATCAAGGCCGGAATCAACTACAAGACGGACGAAGGGCCGGGAGCCAACGCCTTCTGGGAGCACCGCAACCTTTTCGGCCAGGCCGAGAAGCTGCGCCTGAGCCTCGCCGTGTCGCAGATCAACCAGACCTTCGAGGCCGCATTCGAGAAGCCATCCTTTTTCAGCCCGAAACAGAAGTTTCTCTCCGACTTCAAGAGCGTCGCGGAGAACACCCAGGCGTACAAGGGCCAGAATGCGACCCTGCAGGCGGGCCTCAGCCGGGAGCTGACCGAACACCTGACCGCCACCGCCGGGGTGGGGTACCGGGCCAGCAGGATCGAGGAGGACGCGGCCAATCCCCAAGAGAACAGCAAGCGCTGGGGGCTGGCGTTCATCCCCCTGGAGCTGGCCCTGAACACCCGCGACGACCCCATGGACCCGAAAAAGGGGTATCTGGTGGGGGTCAAGGTCGCGCCATACCTGGACACGCTGGGGAACAAGCTCGACTTCCTGAAGGCCGAGCTGTCCGCTGCGGCCTACCTGAGCCTGCTGTCCAAGCCCCCGGTCATCCTCGCGGCCAGGGCCGGGCTGGGTTCCATCAACGGCGCCCAAGCCAGGGACATCCCTCCCGACGTGCGCTTCTACGCCGGCGGCAGCGCCACGGTGCGGGGGTATGCCTACCAGCTCGTGGGCCCTCTGCGCGGCAACAGCAAGCCCCTCGGTGGCAACTCGATCTTCGATTTCGGCAGCGAACTGCGCGTCCAGGTGACCGAACGGATCGGGATCGTGGGTTTTCTCGACGGGGGCAACGTCTACGACAAGCAGTACCCGGCATTGAACGAGGGCATGCGCTACGGCGCGGGCCTGGGCGTCAGGGTCAAGACCCCGGTGGGCCCCCTGCGCCTGGACGCGGCCACGCCGCTCAATCCGCGCCCCAATGTGGACGGCCCTTTCCAGTTCTACATCGGGCTGGGGCAGGCCTTTTGAACGCCGGATGAAACGGCCTGGAGAAGAGGACGGACAGTGAACGACCGACATCCGGAACATCCGGGCGCGAAACCTCCGGGCAAGACCAGGGCCAAAGGCCGGGTAGCGAGGTTCGCCCGCTGGCTGGCCCTGGGTTTTGTGCTGGCCTTGGCGCTGCCGCTTGCCGCGCTCCAGCTGGAGCCGGTGCGGCGCGCGGCCGTGGGGGCGCTTACGGACCTGGTGGCCGCCCAGGCCGGGTGGCGTTTGCAGGTCGGCTCCACGGAGGGCCTGTGGCCTTTCCGAATGCGGTTGGGCGATGTCCGCCTGTCCGACGCGGCGGGCGAGTGGCTGTCGGTCTCCGACCTCCGCATCACGCTGCTGCCCTGGCCGCGCCCCGGGGATGAGCCCAATCTGGAGGCCGTACTCGGACAGGTCCGGATACGGCGCGCCCCCGAGGCTGCTCCGCCCCCGGCCAAGCCGCCGCCACCGGAGCGCCCGCTGGTCTTCCTGGACGGCCTGGCGCCAATTCCCCTGGCCTTCTCGGCCCGGGTGGTAGTGGACCGCATGGACCTGGACGACCCCGTGGCCGGACGCGCCCTGGCCGCGCGCCTGTCCCTTTTCGCACGCAACGCCGGGAACGTCCTGTCGATCAAGGCCCAGGCCGAGCGCCTCGAGGGTGCGGCCACCCGGCTGGAGTTCCAGGCCGAACTCGATGCTCTGGCCCGTTCGGCCAGGCTCGACGCCGGGCTGGAAGAAGCACCCGGAGGCCTGGTTTCCGGGCTTGCCGGACTGGGGGGCGACTCGCCCCTGTCCGTGAAGCTCACAGGGAACGGGCCGCTGGCGGCCTGGTCGGGGCGTCTGGTAGCCGCGCAGGCGGACGTGGACATCGTGGACGCGGCCTTGACCGCCGCCCTGGGACGCTCCTCTGCCGAGGACGCCAGGTTCGGCCTGAAACTGGTCCTGCGGCCAGACCTCCTGCCCTTATCCGGCCAGCTCCGCGCGGCCTTGGGCCGGAAGGCGGACGTGGCCTTCACGGGCGTGCTCACCTCGGCGGGGCTTGCCGCACCCAAGTGGAAATTCCTGGTGGAGGAGCTCTCCGTGTCCGCCGAGGCTGGCTCGGCGCGTCTCTCCGGAGACACGGGCGAGGATATGCTCACCCCGTCCCTGTCCTTCGAGGCCACGCTGTCAAGGCCCGGCGCCCTGGGCCTGGACGTGGGGCCGTTTGCCCTGCGTGGGGTGGCCAAGGCCGGCATCAATCCCGCCGGCCCCCTTTCGGCCGAGGCCGAGATGGTGATTCCGGATGTGGGAGCGGCGCTTACGCCCCTGGACGTCGGCATAGGCGGCGTATTCCGGCTCCGGGCCTCGCTCACCGGGGACGTGGCCAGGATGGACTTTTCGCTCGGGCTCGAGGGCGGACTCTCCGAAGTGAGTCCGGTGCGGGGCGATACCGGGACGAAGCTGGCCCAGGTGCTGGGCCTGGAAGTGGCCCTGGAGGCCCAGGCCAGGCTCGATTCCGGCCGGACGCTGACCCTTTCCCGCACGCGGGTCGCGGCCCGGTCCTTTACGGCCGGCGCATCCGGAACCTACGGCCTGGAGTCCGGCTCCCTTGCCCTGGACTGCTCCCTGGGCCTGGGCGACCTGTCGCTGCTCTCCGGCCTGGCCGGAAAACCCATGGCCGGAGAACTGGCGGCCACGTCGCGGATACGGGGGACCGCCTCGGAGCCGGAGGTCACGGTCAGGCTCGAGGGCAGCCGCCTGGCCTACGACACCACGCGCTTCGACAAGGCCGGGGCCGAGGCGGAGCTCGCGCTTGGGACGGACGGCTCCACGCGCGGCCGGGTGTCGGCCACGGTCTCGCGGGACCGGGCCGACCTCAGCCTGAACACCCGGTTCGCCGTTTCGGGCGGCAGGCTGGGGCTTTCCGGCCTGACCCTGGCCGGACCCGGCGTGGACGCCTCCGGGAACCTGGACGTGGAGCTGGCGACCTCCACCGCGTCGGGTTGCCTCAAGGCCCAGGCGGACCTCGCCCGGCTGGGCGCTTTTTTGAACATGGCCCTGGCTGGCACGGTCCGCCTGGAAAGCGTGCTGGCCGAATCGGGCCCCCGCCAGGACGCCACCCTGTCGCTCACGGCCTCGGGCGTGAAGGGGGCGGGCCTGTCCGTTGCCAGGGCTGAGGTGTCAGGCTCGGTCACGGATGTGGCCCGCGCGCCCCAGGGCAAGGTCACCGCCACCCTGGCCGGGGCGAAAATCGGGGCCGTCGGGCTGGAAACCCTGAATCTTCAGGTTGCGGGGAAAGGCAAGGAGGCGTCATTCTCGCTTGCGGCCAGGGGAACCCTGCCCGAACCCTTCGATGCCCGGACCTCCGGGGCCTTCACCCCGTCCCCGGGAGGCGGCCGGATCCGCCTGGACGACCTTCGAGCCGGCGCGTACGGCGCGAAGCTGGCCCTGGCGCGCCCGGCCACACTGGCCTTCGGCCCGTCCGGATTTTCGCTCGCAAACCTGTCGATGACCCTTGATTCCGCCACGATCTCGGCCTCGGGCGAGATGAAGGCCGATTCGGTGGCCCTGGCGGCTGATGTGCGGGAATTCCCCCTGGAGCTCCTGGGCAGGGCCCGGCTGGCGGAAGACTTGTCTGGCAGAGCCTTGGCCAGGCTGCGCGTGACGGGTTCGCCGCGAAACCCCAGGGTCGAAGCGTCGATCGAGCTTTCCCGGGTGCGCTACGCGCCCGATCAGAACAAGCCGCTCCCGCCCGTGGAGATGTCGGCCGAGGCCGTGTATTCCCAGGGCCGGGCGACCCTGCGCGGCCGCATGTCGGCCGGGCAGGGGGCGTCCTTGGAGGCGAACGCGGCCGTTCCGGTCCGCCTGGATCTGAAACCGTTCGCGTTCAGCCTGCCAGCGGACCCCTCCCTGGAGGCCGGACTCAAGGGCTCGGCCGACCTTGCCACGCTGGCGACCTTTTCCGGCCAGGACGGGCTGGACATGCGCGGAACCATGAAGGTCGACCTGACGGCGCGGGGACGGCTCAAGGCCCCGGACGTGTCCGGCAGCGCGGGCATCGAGGGAGGGGCCGTGGAGTATGCGGCCAGCGGGACGGTGTTGCGGGGCATCACCCTCAGGGCGGAGGCCGTAGGCTCGGCAATCACAATCCGGGAGTTTTCCGCCCAGGACGCAACTGGCGGGCGCATCTCGGCCCAGGGCCAGGCGTCCCTGGCGCCGGACGGCGGTTTCTCCCTGTCCATGGACGCATCCCTGGACAAGGCCACCCTGGTGAACACGGACGTGGCCACCGCCGCGCTGTCGGGCCGCCTGGCCGTGACCGGGGACTCCTCCGGAGTGCTGGTGAAAGGGACCCTGTCCACCGGGCAGGTGCAGGTGAACATTCCGCACAGGATTCCACCGGACGCCACCCCGGTTCCGGTGGAGGAGGTCCACGCCCCCAAGGGAATGGCTTACGCGCCTCCGGCGGAGGCATCCGGTGCGACGCCTCCCCTGCCGGTCAGGCTGGACCTGGACATCGATTTTCCCGGACGGATATTCGTCCGGGGCTACGGCCTGGATTCGGTCTGGGACGGAAAGCTGCACGTGGGCGGACTGGCCTCCTCCCCCACGGTTGCCGGTGACCTTAACGTGGTCCGGGGACTGATCGAATTTTTCGGCAAGCAGTTCACCCTGGTCCGGGGAACGGTCACATTCACCGGCGGCCCTCCTGCTACGCCCAGGCTGGACATCGACGCCCAGTACCAGGGCTCGGATATCACGGCGGACATCCTGGTGGGCGGCGATGCGGCCCATCCCAAGGTGTCCTTCAGCTCGGTTCCCGCCCTCCCCCAGGATGAAATCCTGGCCCAGGTGCTCTTCGGCAAGAACGTTTCGGGCCTGAGCGCGCCCCAGGCCCTGCAACTGGCCCAGGCTGCCCTGGCCCTCACCGGGAAAGGCGACGCCCTGGACCTGATGGGCAAAACCCGCAAGCTGGTCGGCCTGGACTACCTGGGTCTAGGGTCCGCCAAGGGCTCGGATGCCGGCCAGATGTCGATTACAGCCGGGAAATACATCTCGGACAAGGTCTACGTGGAGACCAGCCAGGGCCTGGGTGACCAGGGACCGAGGGTGTCCGTGCAGGTGGACGTGTTTCCCAACGTGACCGTGGAAAGCACCACGGGCGCGGATTCCAAGACCGGGGTGGGGCTCAACTGGAAGATGGACTACTGAACGACCGCCGGAAGCGGGCTGGCCTGGCGGGACAGGAGCGGGACACAATCACCCGGAAAAGAAAAAGGGCCTATGCAGATCCTGCATAAGCCCTTGATTTTCTTTGGTACCGGGAGGGGGACTCGAACCCCCAAGGCCTTGCGACCGGCGGATTTTGAGTCTCGAAAAGTGTACAATTTTATCCACGGGTTATCATGAATAATCGAATAATACCACGTGGTTGATTGTTCATGAGTATTCACGAGAAATCGCGGTTTTTCAGTCCGAGTGGAGCAAAATTGGAGCAAATTGGAGCAACTTTGTTGGATCTTCGAAGCGCAACGTTAGAATTGATCCCGTCGTCGGAGAGAAAGATTATCTTGAAATGGGGAGAACTCGCGTCCGAACGTCAAGTCCTCCCCAGGGCTGAGCAGGCAGGGAGAGGTTATTACTGACGGCATGCCGTGAGATGAATCAGCTAACCACGCAGACCTCCCCCATGCCGGATGCGGCTGAGAAAGGCCCTTAAATACAGTTCTTGGATTGCTAGCAGTCCTCGCAGTCGCATATACTACAACAGTCCCCGTGGAGTTCGGGGTCATAAGGCACTTCATGGACGATTCCTGAATTTTCTTGATCTTCCATAAGCTTATTAAAGCACTTCCCGCAGAAGGCAACCTCTGGGTACTGCTCATCGGTTTTGTCGGAAGACAAATCCCCAAATATCTTGGCAGCTTTCATTCGCAACTCCTATCTATTACTGTTATTTACACTAATCATTCTATATTAACTTCAGGAAAGAGTGCCGTCAACATCCTGTATAAGCAATTGCTCGATTTAACGGAAATATTTTCTAAGTACACCAAATTTAATGCTTATCCGGCGCGCAACATGAAATTGCCCCCTCCTCGGAGAGGCGGGCAGATGAGCTTGGCATACAAAACTGCTGGACTCCATGCCCCCCCATCGCCGACCAATATTTCTCACATTTTTTCGAGTCCAGTGCCGTGTTGTGTGACACCCAGGCAATTACATACGATGCAACGAGTCTACAGGAATTTGTATTGGAACATGGTGCTACGAGCTGAATCATGTTGGATCATGTTGGTCCATGTTCAATTGTACTAGTACATGTTGGAGCGGCAATTATTTCCGCATCTTGACAATATTCAACAACGTGCGTTTATGCCTCCTCATTCATTCGCTTCACAACAAATGAGGAGTATCCATGGTCACCCAACGTTTTTACAACATCGAAGAGCTGTCCACCATCCTGGGCAAAAGCATCGCGGCGGTCCATGGGCATCTCGCCCGAAAGCAATATGACGCGGTTCCACCCCCTATGAAGTTGGGCCGCCGCTTGGCTTGGCTGGTGGAAGCCGTTGATGCGTGGATCGATGCCAAGGCCGAACAGGCCGACATCAAGGCGAACGTCGAAAGAGGTCACTCTGTGCCCCCTGTCAGGCGGCGCGGTAGGCCGACAAAATTGGAGCAGAGGGCCAGGGGTGAGAAATGAGCGGCAGGTCCGCTGTGCGCTCGCTCCCTTGTTCGCATCATGAGGCAGCTCCGGATGACCTGGTCAACCTCAACCTCAAGGAATGGCCCCAGTTTTCGTTTGACGCTTGCCCGGGCATTCTGGGCGAATTCGTGCGGCTGGCGACTCGGGACAGCGAAGCCGATCCGGCGGCGGTGTGCATCACCGCGTTGGTGCGCTTCGGCGCGGAGGTGTTCGGCCACAAGACCAACCAGGGTCCTCACATTTATGTGGGCGAGACCATCCACCCCCCACGACTCTTCGCCGTGATCTGCGGGAATTCCAGCAAAGCCCGCAAGGGAACCTCGCGCCATCCGGTCACCAAGCTGTTTGGTCGGGAGCACTGCCAGCCTGCCGATCTGAAGACATGGGGAGTGCCCTCGCCCGCCCGGGAGAGCGGCGGCCCGCTTTCCACAGGCGAAGGGTTGGCCAACCACGTGCGCGACGAAAGCGATGATGAACGCGATCGGCGGCAGCGGCAGAACCCAACCGAGCCCATCCGGGAGGCGGACGATAAACGGCTCGTCATCATGGATGAGGAGTTTGCCAGCGGCCTGGCCTGCACCAAGCGCGAGGGCAACACGCTGTCCATGGGCATTCGTTGTTTCTGGGATTCCGGCGACTATGCGCCGCTTACCAAGAACAATCCCGTGGTGGTGCGGGGAGCGCACATCAGCATCATCACCCACATCACCATGCAGGAACTAGCCGTGTGCCTGGGTGAGGTGCAGGCCGTAAATGGCTTCGGCAACCGGTTCCTTTGGATATGCGCCCGGCGCTCCAAGTTGGTGGCTTTGCCTTCCCGGATGCCGGACCAGGAGCTTGCACCCTTGCAGCGCGAACTCTGGCGGCTCGTGGGCCTGGCTCAGAAATGCGGCACCATGACCATGACCGGCAAGGCCCTTGAGCTTTGGGAACTGATTTACCCGGAACTCTCCCAGGAACACATGGGCCTGGCTGGGAGCATCATCAACCGCGCTGAGGCTCAAACGCTCCGTCTGGCACTCGTCTACGCCCTGTTGGACGGCCAGGGTCAGGTGGCAGACGCTCACCTGCGTGCAGCCCTCGCCATGTGGCGCTACGCCCAGGAATCCGCCCTGTACATCTTCGGCGAACGAGCAATCGACCCGCTGGAGGAGAAGATCCTGGACGCCCTGAGGGGCGGTCCCCTCTCGGCGACAGAACTCAGCGCCCTCTTGAGCAGGCATGTGTCCCGTGAGCGTCTCAAACCGCTTCTGCAACAACTGGAAGTGCAACAGCGCATCAGCATCACAAAGCTGAAGAACGGAGGCCGCCCACGGATCATCCTCACACTGCGCGAATTAAGCGAAAAAAGCGAAATAAGGGGGAGCGACGCATGAGGCTTTTTTCGCTTTTTTCGCTTTTTTCGCCCGGTTGGTGTTGCCCAGGCGTGCCCGTGCTCATTGGCGTTATCGCGGAGAGCCAGCCTACCCGTTGTGGGCACACGCTGACGCGGTGCCCCCTGCCGGGGCTGGCGAGGGCGTGCCGCCCTTCGAACCCTGCCAGAGGCGAAAGGCCGGGATGCAGTTGACGCCATGAAAGAGAGATCAGAGAGCCGCACAGCCTGGATCAAGCTGCGCGTCGCCCCGACAGAGAAGGAAGCGATCACGGCCAAGGCGCGAGCCCAAGGGCAGACCGTTACGGACTTCATCCGCCAACGAGCCATGGACTACCGCCTTCGCCAGACGCCGCTGGAGAAAGAGCACATTCGACAGCTTGCCCGAATCGGGGCCAACTTGAATCAGCTGGCCCGATGGGCCAATACGTACAAAAGCCGAGCAGAGGCAATCCGGGTGCTGGCCGCCCTCCTCAGCATCGAAAGGGCGCTTAAGTGCTGCGCAGGCGCGGGAGGCAATGACCGACAAGCCTCTTCTCTCCTCTTGGAGTCAAAACCCTCCTCGGAGACGCCATGTACATGAAAGTCTTCCCGCACGGCCAGGGTAGTGGCGATGGGCCGACACACTACCTTGTGCGCCCGGACTACCCGGACCGGGACAAACATCCGCCCGAGGTGCTGCGCGGTGATCCGGAGCTGACGCGCGATCTGATCGATTCCCTGGACACCAAATGGAAGTTCACGGCGGGGGTGTTGTCCTGGCACCCGGACGAACGCGTGACGCCTGAGCAGGAAAAGCGCGTCATGGACGACTTCGAGGCCGTGGCCTTCGCTGGACTGGAGCCGGACCAGCGGAACGTGCTCTGGGTGCGGCATCGCCATGCACGGCACCATGAGTTGCACTTCGTCATCCCGCGCGTGGAGCTGTCGAGCGGCAAGGCGTTCAACCCCTGCCCGCCTGGCTGGCAAAAACACTTCGACGATTTCCGCGACCTGCACAACCATCGCGAAGGCTGGGCCAGGCCGGACGATCCAGCTCGAGCCCGCCTTCGCACGCCAGAACACGCGGACTTGAGCAGGGCTCGCCTGATCCGCTGGGGCAGAACGCCCAGCAAGGACGAACGCGCGGAAGCCAAGGACGAGGTCCACGCCTACCTGGCCATGAAGATCGAGGAGGGCTTGGTCGTGAATCGGGCTGACGTTCTCGCGGCCTTGAAAGAGGCGGACCTGGGAATCAGCAGGGTAGGCAAGGATTACATCACCGTCAAAGACCCCGCGAGCGGCGAGAAGCTCCGCCTCAAGGGAGGGATATATGCCGAACACTGGCAACTCGCTGGCCTCCCTGGCGGAGCGCATGAGGTCCAAGGCCGAACAAGATCGGCAGGAACTCGAAGTCCTGACCCGGCAACGGTTCGATGCCTTGAGCGAGAGCTTGCGGCAATCATCGACCGCCGCGCTCAGTATAACCGAAGCCGCTATCCAGGACGCGCTTGGACGATTGGAGGCGAGCATAGCCTCGCGCTGCCAAACCCTGAGTTGGGCCTTCAGCAGGAGATGGTTGCAAGCCCTGCTCCTGGGCTTGGCACTTCTGATGGGAATCGCCCTGGGCGGTTGGGGCTTGCTGGCCATGCTCCAGAGCAAGGCCGCAGCCTTGCAGGGCGAGATTCAAGACCTGCGGGCAGACAAAGCAGCCTTGGAGGCGACCGTTGCGAAGTTGAGCGACCGAACCTGGGGCTTGAAGCTCCTGGAGAATCAGGAAGGGCGATTCATCGTCCTGCCGCCAAATACGACGCCCAAAACAGGCTGGACCGTGGGCAAACAGCAAGCGGTGAAGTTGGAGTAAGTCATGACCGAAATCGAACGCCTCCTCACGGACCCCCTGGCCAAGCTGGAAAAGGAATTACGCCAAGCGCAGGAAAGGCAGGGAACGCTCCTGACCGATCAACAGCGTATACTGGCAAACCACGCGAACATCTTGCACCAGCTCCAGCAGCAAGTCGCCAGACTGAGCGCTCAGCAACAGGAATCAGCGCAGCACTTACAGCGCTTGAGCGATATACACGAGAGTTTAGAGCCCTTGTTGGGGCGGTTGAACGACATCTTGAGCGTCAGGCAGAAAGGGTAAATCATTCACTCACAATATGATTTGGCCCCTAAGGAGATCATACGGTATCTCTTCAGCCTCACTTTCAATAGGCGAAGCATGGGGTAGGATACCAATGACAGGCGGAATGGCTGAGGTAGCATGTTTCCTATGATCACCGAGGGCTTGTTGATTTGACGTTAAAGTTTGCGAGTTCTGGGAAAATGGGAGGCAATCATCAACCTTCGCGCTCAGCACAACCGAAGCCGCTGGGCTGGACCTTCGCAGGAAATGACTACAAGCCCTGGCCCTGTGGCGCTGTTTCATCGCCCCGAGAGGAGGACGCTGACTTATTTGGGACAAACAAAATTTCTTTCCGTTGAGCAGGTTATGCTATACAATTCCGGATAAATTTTTAAGCCAAATTAATCAAAGCCAGAAATACTCGGATATTTTTCCTACATTTTTACGAGGGCAACAATGAACACTCACAGTCAGCTTCGAGATCATGAGTTCAAGAAAGGTAAGTTTTTCAGTCCTTTCAACAAGGCCCTTGGCGAAAAAGGGAAACTTCAATCATGGTTTCATGAAAGATTACCTGAGTATATGTGGATAGCTATTATTCTGGAGACATATGGACGTAAAGATGGATTTAATAAAATGTTTCAAATACTAAAAACACTAGTCGAGCTTAATCCAGCAGTAAGAAGGCCATCATGGTTTTCCATTCTAAAACTTCCAGAAGACGAACAATTAAAATTTTACGGCAAGTTAGAGACTACAATTGACAAACACATACTTTCGCCACTTACTATCGTTCATCAACACCATGAATTTCCGGTATTTGTTGATTTTTTTTGCAACAACAGCCAGACGCCGAAAGAGCGAACCGACATTATTACTAACACCATGCTGAAGGCAGCACATCATCAGTCGGATTTCGCAACAGATATTCGGTACATTGCTTTAATGCACCAAGTATTTTCTGGCTCCTTAAAGCTACCGAAAGAGGTCGTCGAGGAGTTGATAAAATACCCTGAACTTGAGCATACGGCCGAGGAAATGCACACAATTAGGCCCATGATCAGGTCATCAGAGATGTCACTAAAAATGATGGAATCAATGAATCTCCAAGGTGATACAGATGACACCCCGGATGAGATTATGTGCTCATTTTGGGATGTCCTCAGCAGATGTGTCGAATGTGAATTGTTTATTATTAAAAGAGAGGTTGAAAAATCAAATACAGATATGTATGTCGCGCACCTGCAAGAAATTTTTAGGTATTTATCCGAACTATTTACTGCAACAAAACCGCTTGATGCTAAAATGTTAGTACTACTTGGGATTGCAACGTACGCATACAAAAGAATGCATGAGGTATACGCACATGATTTATATAATTCAGTTTGCGGCAGAGGGGCCGTTCGCAGTATAATTGAGTGTTATATAATGCTAAAATACTTACTTCTAATCGAGAATGATCACAAAAACATATGGGAAGAATATCAGTATTATGGAATTGGATTGACAAAGCTCGTAGTGTCACGCTCAAGAGATTCTTCATCCGACCTATCGAATAGCCATGTAGACTATAGATATCTTGAGTTATTGGTTAATCATTATATGGATGAAGAATTTATCAATATGGACACTTCGTATTTTGATAAAAAAAATATTCGCGAAAAAGCAATAGCTGTCGATGAAAAAGAATTGTTTGGCCTATATTACGACTACGACTCCCATTTTGAGCATGGATTGTGGGGAGCTATTCGTGAAAGCGCTCTTGTGTCGTGCAAATCTCCTGCACATCAATTCCATTGCGTCCCTGATGCCCTAGCTGCGCAATCCCTGCCCAGTGTTTGGCACGACTGCAAGTTTGTAATGGGAAAAATTCTCGCCTTCTTAGACGAACAATACTTCATTCCCAACAAATTATTATCAAAGGTACAAAATGCATAAGCTAATAAACTCAGAGATTCTCAAGATACAACGTGAATATCTTCAGCTATTGCAAGGCTTAATAGTCAATGTTCACAGGTCTAAGATAGCCTCTGCGATTGATAATGTTTTGGTTTTTTGGCATTCTCACAGAAGAGTGACCTCGTTGTTTTTGAATTGTTTGGACCAAAGCTCCCGAGCATACTTATTTACAGGGGCTTCATATTTAAATACAAAAGACAACAACCACTACCCGTTTGTGTTGTTGGGAGACATCCATATAGTCGATGACCCATTGTGTAAGTTTGCAAAAATTTTCCCCAGAATAGTCACCAAGCAACAACAAAATTTACACTTTGATTACATTGTTAATGCAACTAATGACATTATTGACATAATACAAAGATACAATCAGTATATTTTAGTTCTGCCAGTTACATTTGGATTCCATGAAGAAAACCATGAAATCAATGAAGTGAGCACCAAAAATTTTCTATATTTATTTAAAGAAGAATTTTCAAGCATAAAGGAATACGCAACAAAACTTGTAAAAATAGAAGATATCTTTGACGCATTAAAAGACGAATGCAAAAACATTCCAATCTCGGACGCTACATCAACAGGCTGTGGATTGATTGAAGAATTTAATGAGTTAAAGACAAATTCTCTTATTAGTGGCTTGGCAAGCAGTAGTGATTCGTTTTTGTTTTATACCTATGTACATGGCATGTTGACACAATCTTTAGATATTATTTTGTGTTGCTTAAGATTTGGAATTGTCCCTTACATTAGAAGTAGAACTTGTTTTTACTATGCTGCGTCTGCAGCCGGAAACTTTCTAAAGATCTCAGAAATTCGAAATATGCATTTTCACATGACATGCGCATATATTCTTTACAAAACATTCCCTGAAGGATTTGAGCGCATTGGGTTTGAAGAGTATTGCAAGGCAGCTAGGGATTTTGACATTGATTCACGCTTTAGCGCGTTGTTATTGAAGCACTTAGAAACATCGCAATTGTCTTTTAGAGAAATTAAAGCTGAACTCAAGGTGTGCTTTGGACAGCTTGCTGAATCGCTCAAAGTATCTTTGGACTAGACTACAACAACATGAAGAAAAGTTCCGTCTTGGTGAAGCCCTGCACCATGGGCATTATCCTGCGCCACGCAGAGTTAACCTTGATATCCGCAAGCACAGATATGTGAAGGGCTGTTTCTATCCCCCTGCCAATCGGCATTGAAATTCGGGGCGTAGCCGAGCAAGTCCAGCATATCAGCCTCAAGGCTATCCTCTTGGCCAGACGTTGGGATGCAGGTGTGTAGGTCAAAAACCATTCGGGATCAGTCGGCAGCCCCCCCCTCAAATCATCTCGAATTGAAGGCGTGCTGCATTCTTGGCATCAGGGCCATACTCCAAATCAACCACTCCCACCTGACCAATGGTACAGGATCAACCCATACGCCATGCTTATGTTGCACATTATTGTCCGACCTCACCGCGCCGTGCACCATCCAGCCTTGCCGCCAGATTGGCCGTCCTCAAATGCGTGTACCGCGCCAGCATTTGAAGCGTCTTGTGCCCGGTGATGGCCTTAATCTCCATGACGTCCAGGTCCGTATGCTCAAAGAACCGGCTGGTGGCCTCGTGGCGCAGGTCGTGAAAGTGCAGATCATCCAGTCCGGCGGCACGGCAGGCATCGGCCATCTTGGCTGAGAGGTGATCGGGGCAGAAGGGGAATACCCTCCCGGAGATGTGACGGGGGAGGTCTTGGAGTACTTCCTTTGCCGTTCGGGAGAGGGGGACCGTCCGGGACTCCTTGTTCTTGGTGTCGTTCAGCCGCGCCCGGCTGGCCCTGATATCAACATCCTGCCAGCGCAGACCGACAATCTCGCCGCGCCTCATGGCGGTTGCCAGCGCGAACCGCACGACGAGCGCAAACTCAGGGGCGCAAGCGGCCAGCAGCCGTTTCTCTTCCCCCGGCTCCAGTCTCCGAGTGCGCCCCGGCGGCAGTTTCGGCTTGGCGGCCAGGGCCACGGGATTCGTCAGGCTTTCCATCCCCCAATCCGAGCGGGCGTAGTTGAACAGCCTGGACAGCAAGGCCAGATCAAGGCGGACCGTGTTCGGAGAAGCGCCCTCGGCTTCGCGTTCCCGCCGGAAATCGGCTATATCCTTGGATCGGATCGTGGCCATGATCCGGTGGGCAATGGTTCTCCGCTTGAGCCGGTCAACCCTGGAAATTTCGCGCCTGGGGTCTTTCAGGCGGGGCAGATATTCTTCCTTGAAGCGTTCAAGGCACTCGGCAAGCGTGTACGCCTCGGCTTCCTTGGCGGACACGAATTGCCCCTTGCCCATGGTCGCCTCTGTTTCTTTGGCCCACTGTTCGGCCTCGGCTTTGGTGTCGAATGTCTTGCAGGTGGTGGGATAGCCGCGCTTCCTGATCCGGGCCTCCCACTGGAGATTTCCACGCTTTCTAAAGCTCGCCATGCTCCACCTCCGTGAGCAAAGTGGAGCAAAATTGGAGCAAAAAAGCAAGCGGGCGGCCTAGCTTCTACAGCCAGACCGCCCGCAACCCGCGTCATTACTTGGTACCGGGAGGGGGACTCGAACCCCCAAGAGGTTGCCCTCGGCGGATTTTGAGTCCGCTGCGTCTACCAATTCCGCCATCCCGGCAAAGGGGTTCTTTACCTAGGCCAAGCCCTGGAATGTGTCAAGATTGGCTTGTGCTTGCGCCCGCATGGGCGTATCTCCAACCCCCCATGGACATGCCAGTCGGAACCATCGCCAACGCCGGGGCCATCGTGGCCGGGAGCCTCGTGGGCATCCTCATGCACGGCCGTTTCCCGGAGAACGTGAAGCGCATCGTGTTCCAGGGCCTGGGACTGTCGGTGCTGCTCATCGGCCTGCAGATGGCCCTCAAGATGGACCGGCCCCTGCTGGTGGTCTTCAGCATGGTGCTCGGCGGCATCGCCGGGGAACTCCTGCGCATCGAGGACCACCTGGAGTCCCTGGGCGAGCGGGTGAAGACCCTGGCGCGCTCGCGCAACGCCCTGTTCACCGACGGGCTGGTCTCGGCATCGCTCATCTACTGCGTGGGCTCCATGGCCGTCCTGGGCTCGCTGGACGACGGGCTGCGGCACGACCCCACCATCCTCTTCACCAAGGCCACCCTGGACGGCTTCGCCTCCATCCCCCTCGCCTCCACCTACGGGGTGGGAGTGATGTTCTCGGCCGTTCCTGTACTTCTCTACCAGGGGGCCATCACCCTGGGAGCCGGGTCCGTGCGCGAATTCGTCACCCCCATGCTGCTCACTCAGATCACCGCCACGGGCGGCTTGCTCATCCTTTCCATCGGCGTCAATTTGCTCGGGTTCGCGCAGATCCGCGTGGGCAACTTCCTGCCCGCGCTCGCCTTCGCGGCGCTCTTGAGTTTCACCCCCATTTAGGCCACAACCGGGACCGCCATGCACGAAATGTCCATCGCCCAGTCCATCCTGGACATCATCCAGCAGGAAATGGAGAAGAACGGCCTCACCCGGCTGATCCGGGTGAAGATCAAGTTCGGCAGGCTCACCAACACCGTGCCCGAGGCGCTCGAAACGGGCTTCATGGCGCTGACCATCAAGACTCCCCTGGAGTCCGCCGTGTTCGAGCTGGAGGAAATTCCGGCCCGCTACCGGTGCTTCAAATGCGGCAAGGAATTCTCGCCCGAGCACACCAACCGGCTGCTCGTGCCCTGCCCCCACTGCGGCGAGGAGCTGGGACATTCCGTCCTGGCCGGCAAGGAACTGTTCATCGACTACATCGAAGCGGAGTAAGCATGAAAGTATCCGTGGTCCGCAATGTCCTGGAGGCCAACGACCGCCTCGCCCAGGAACTCAAGCAGCTTTTCGCCGAGCGCGGCATCCTGGCGCTCAACCTCATGAGCTCGCCCGGCGCGGGCAAGACCAGCCTGCTTGAGCGCACCCTGGCCGACCTGGCCGGCGAGTTCAAGATGGCGGTCATCGAGGGAGACCTCCAGACCGACAACGACGCCCGCCGCGTGGCCGCCACCGGCGCCCAGGCCGTGCAGATCAACACCGAGGGCGGCTGCCACCTGAACAGCTCCATGGTGCTGGAGGCGCTCAAGGCGCTGGACCTGGAAGGCCTGGACATCCTGTTCATCGAGAACGTGGGCAACCTGGTGTGCCCGGCCGAGTTCGACGTGGGCGAGGACAGCAAGGTGACGCTTCTCTCCGTGGCCGAGGGCGACGACAAGCCCGAGAAGTACCCGCTGATGTTCAATCTGAGCGAGGCGTCGCTTCTGAACAAGGTGGATTTGCTACCCTATGTGGATTTCGACATGGAGCGCGCCAAGGGCTTCATGCGGGCCTTGAACAAGGACATCACCATCTTCGGGGTATCCTGCAAGACCCGCGAGGGGCTGGAAGGGTGGTACGAGTGGCTTCGCAAGAAGCGGGCCGCCAAGAAGAGATAGTGATAACGTGGAGGCCTGCAGCTTGTCGCGCTACTAACAAAATATCTCGATGAAAACGAAAAACGGGGGCCAAGCCCCCGTTTTTCGTTTCACAAGCCTTGCACACCAACTCCCTAAGGCTTATATTTATATTTATACTTTACATTTTAACACCTAAAACACCTGGGGCCTGGCATAGACGCCAACTTATCCCTTTGCGAGTAAGAACATATGCACGACATCATAGGAACATCCTACCAAATAAAAAATTACAAATGCATCGGAAACAATCCGACAGGATTCAGTTCAATACAAGCAATAAATATCATCATTGGAAAGAACAACTCTGGAAAATCAAGCCTTCTTGATACAATTGGATTAATAACAAACATTACTCACGGAATAGCCCCAGACAAACTTCGCGGCGATCAAAACCCGACAATTATCTACAATAAACAGCTTGAGGAACATGAATTACGTCAAGTATTTCGTGAGTCAACTTCCGGAGGAGAAATCCGTGGATACATAAATCATTGGAATTACGGTAAACAATACATAGGAAAAAAAATAACACTTGAAATTGAATGCATCACAGGAAAGCGAGGAACTCTTTCAATTGATGATTGCGATTTAATTACACCTGCTATGGACGACTTCAGAGCAGGCTACAAAGAAAACTTGGCACAAAACATAACAAATAAATATGCAAACAAACTTATCATAAAAATCGATGCCGAAAGAGATATTGTTGCAGAACAAAACACAGACAGACTTGACATACAAAGCTCAGGACATGGAATCACCAACATAGTCCAGAATTACATTGTCAATGCTGAACTAAACAATGACATAATACACGGAAAACTACTCAACGATTTGAATTCAATATGTAATCCAGAAATATACTTCGAAAAGATTGAATGCAAAAGACACCAGAATGGCACATGGGAAATATTCCTCACAGAACTCAACAAAGGATCTATTCGACTTTCAAACATGGGGAGCGGGATAAAAACAATTATCCACGTCCTCGTCGCGACGTCACTATCTAGACTTGTATACAAAAAAGCTCACGAGAATTTTATATACTGCATTGAAGAACCAGAAAACAACTTACATCCTTCAATGCTCAGGAGACTGCTGAAGTTCATCACAAAGCACACAGAGCACAACAAATCTTGCTTCTTCATCACAACACACTCGGCAACAGTTATTGATTTTTTCAGTAAAACACCAAGATCTGCCATATACCACAGTAATCATGACAACGGACAAACGACAATCAAACAGTCATTATCCTACGAACATCATAAAAAAATTCTTGACGACCTAGAAATTAGAGCAAGTGACCTCCTTCAATCCAACGGAATAATATGGGTCGAAGGTCCATCGGACAGAAACTATTTAAAAAATTGGATCAACATATGGAGCGATGGCATGCTCCAGGAAGGCATGCACTACCAAATCGTGTTTTACGGTGGTCGGCTGTTGTCACATTTGCACTCAAACCCATACGACCACAAATTAATAAGCATGCTTAATGTAAACAGAAACAATGCCATATTAATAGACAGCGACAAAAGAAACAAACATTCGCCCATCAATCACACCAAGAAAAGAATTCGTGACGAAATAATCAACCTCGGTGGCCACTGTTGGATAACATTTGGAAAGGAAATTGAAAACTACATCACCTCCCGCCTTGTCACATCTATACTTGAGCAAAGAAAAACAGTGCGAGTTGTTGGCCGGTTTGAAGATTTCTTTTCGTACCTTGATGAGATCAAACCAAGATCAGGAACGTTTTTTAAAGCAAACAAACCGAAATTATCCGAAATGGTATCTGAAATTTCAACAAAAGACGATATCACTCAGTGTCATGACCTACCAAAACAACTTGATACCATCTGCAATCTTATAAAACGTTGGAACACCATTTAGACGCTTTGCTATACGAGCAAGCATTTCCCTCCAGCCAACCGTGTCTCCTGTCCGTTCCCGGACATCCCCCGTCCGCTTCGAGGCTGTACTCCCCGCGCGCGGCCGTGCTACTGGCGGCCTAACCTACGATACCGCGCAGCCAAAGGAGGCAGCCATGCCCGACCTCTTCGATACCACCGTCATAAAATCCCTCACCCTCAAGAACCGCTTCGTGCGCTCCGCGACCTGGGAGGGCCTGGCCGGGGACGACGGCTCCGTCACCCCGCGCCTAAGCGACATGATGGCCGAGCTGGCCCGGGGCGAGGTGGGCCTCATCATCTCAAGCCACGCTTTCGTCTCCCCCGAGGGCCAGGCCGGTCTCAAGCAGCTTGGCGCGTACAGCGACAAGCTCGAGGACGGACTGGCCTCCATGACCAAGGCCGTCCATGACGCAGGGGGCAAGATCGCCCTGCAGCTGGCCCATGCGGGCACCCAGGCCAACGCCAAGCTCTCCGGCAAGCGCCCCGTGGGGCCGAGCGCCCTGCCGGACGCCGACTGCCGCGAGCTGGACGCCGAGGGCATCGCCGCCACCGTAGCGGCCTTCGCCCGCGCCGCCGGGCGCGCCAAGGAGACCGGCTTCGACGCCGTGCAGATCCACTCCGCCCACGGCTACCTCCTGAACCAATTCCTCTCACCGGCCTGGAACAAGCGGACGGACGAATACGGCGGCCCCCTGGAGAACCGGGCGCGCTTGCTCATGGAAGTGACGCACGCCGTGCGGGGCGCCGTGGGCGCAGGCTTCCCGGTGCTGGCCAAGATCAATTCAGAAGATTTCGTGGCGGGCGGCCAAACCCGCGAGGACTCGGCCGCCGTGGCCGCCATGCTGGAGGCGGCCTCCGTGGACGCCATCGAGCTTTCGGGCGGGTGCAGGCCCGCGGGCGAGGCCTTCATGCCCGCGCGCAAGGGTCGGATCAAAACGAAGGAGCAGGAAGGCTACTACCGGCAAGCGGCGGCCCTGTGCAAAAGTCGCCTGAAGATTCCGCTCATGCTGGTGGGGGGGCTGCGCTCCATCGAGGTGTGCGAGGAAGTCCTGAAGTCGGGGCTGGCCGACTATATCTCCCTGTGCCGCCCGCTCATCTGCGAGCCGGGGCTGGTGAAGCGCTGGCACGAGGGCGACCGCCGCCCGGCCCTGTGCGTGTCGGACAACGCCTGCTACGCACCGGGATTCGCGGGTGAGGGCATCCGCTGCGTGACCTTCGAGAAGAAGCGGGCCAAAGAGAAGAAGTAAGAAAAGGCCGGGGCTGCCCGCGTGGACGGCCCCGGTCTATTTTGTGAGATTGGGAGGGAAGATGCCTCCGGCGGCCAAAGGGACTTCGTCCCTTTGGAATCCCCTTTCGCCTCCGGCGGTGCTAGACGTACTCGCGCTTGTTCAGCCCCAGCAGGCAGAACACCTCGTAGGTGATGGTGCCCCACCATCCGGCCAGGTCCTCGGGGGTGATGCGCCCCTCGCCCTCGCCGCCCAGCAGCCAGATTTCGTCGCCCGGGCGCACGCCGTCCATGCCGGTCACGTCCACCGCGCACATCTGCATGCACACCCTCCCCAGCACCGGCACCCGCCTGCCTTTCAAGCACATCTGCGCCTTGCCCGAGAGCCCCCGGCTGTAGGCGTCGGCGTACCCGGCGGCCACGATGGCCACCTGCATGTCCTGCCCAGCCTTGAAGGTGCATCCGTAGCTGATGGTCTGCCCGGCCTTGAGGGGGTGCACGGAAAGTATCTTCGTCTTCACGCTCATGGCTGGCTTCAAGTCGCGCCCCAGCTCCTCGCGCGAGGTGCCGTAAAAGGGGCTCGCCCCGTACAGGGCGATGCCCGCGCGCTGGTTGTCCAGGTGCAGGTCCGGATGCCCCAGGATCGCCGCCGAGTTGGCGATGTTGGCTTTGTGGGGCAGGCCGTGGGCCAGGAGCTCGCGCCGGATGGCCGCGAATTCCTCGCCCTGCTCCCTGACGTAGGCCAGGGCCCCGGGCTCATCGGCCGTGGCCAGGTGGGAGCTGACGTACTCCAGGCGCACGTTCTTCATGGCCTTGAGTTTCGCGGCCACGGCGGGCACGTCGGCCAGGGTGAAGCCCAGGCGGCGCATGCCAGTGTCGAACTTGAGGGCGATGGGCAGCACCTCGTCCCGGTCTTTCTGGAAAGCGTCCAGCCTGTCCAGCTGGTCGAAGCTGTGGAAGAAGGCCACCACGCCCGCGTTCCACAGGGCCGCGTACTCGTGGTCCTCCACGGGTCCCAGCAGGGCGATCACCCGGCGGGCGTGGCCCGAGGCGCGCAAGGCCACGGCCTCCTCCACGGTGCCCACGGCAAAGGTGTCCGCGCCCTCGGCGGACAGGGCCTGGGCCACCTGGGAGAGCCCGTGGCCGTAGGCGTCGGCCTTGATGACCGGCAGGATGGCCCCGGACGCAGCCTGGAGCACATGATAATTGTGAACGATATTGGCCAGTTCGATGACAGCCGTGATTTTGTTGTAGGGAATGCTCATATCCGCTCCGTTGCCGGGAGTTGCGTGTTCGGGTATTCTCGCGGCGATGAATTCCTACCGCACAATTCGGGTACTGCCGCCCAACCTCCAGAACCAGATCGCCGCAGGCGAGGTGGTAGAGCGGCCGTCGAGCGTCGTCAAGGAACTCGTGGAAAACAGCCTGGATGCGGGCGCCGACCGGGTCCAGGTGACCCTGGACGGCGGAGGCCTCGGGCTCATCCTCATCCAGGACAACGGCCGGGGCATGGATCCGGGCGAGATCAAGCTCGCGCTCACCCGCCATGCCACCAGCAAGCTCACGGCCGTGGAGGATTTGGAAGCCATCGCCACCTTCGGCTTCCGCGGCGAGGCCCTGCCCTCCATCGCTTCGGTGTCGCGCATGCGCCTGGCTTCAAAGAGCCAGGACAGTCCTGACGCCCACTCGCTCGATGTGCATTTCGGGGATTTCCGCGAAGAAGGCCCCACGGCCATGCCCCAGGGCACGCGCATCGAGGTTCGCGACCTGTTCGCCAACGTGCCCGCCCGGCTCAAGTTCATGAAGACCCAGGCCACCGAGGTGCGCCGCTGCCAGGAGGTGCTGGAGCGCATGGCCTTGGCCCGGCTCGATGTGGCCTTCAAGCTTTCCATCGGGGAGCGGACGGTGCTGCGCTTCGTGGCCGGACAGGATCTGCTGGCCCGCCTCGCCGCCGTCTGGCCCCCGGCCGTGACCCAGGCCCTCACCCCCGTAGAGGCCGAAATGCACGGTTGCCGCGTCACCGGCTACGCGGGCCTGCCCCACGCGGGCCAGGCCCGGCCCGATCGCATGCTCTTCTACGTCAACGGCCGCCCTGTGCAGGACCGGGTGCTCCTGCGGGCGGTGCGCGAGGCCTACAAGGGCCGCATGCTCTCGCGGGAATACCCCGTGGCCGCCCTCTTCATCACCACCGGGCCGGGCGAGGTGGACGTCAACGTCCACCCGGCCAAGACCGAGGTGCGCTTCCGCGACGAGGGGCTCATGTTTTCGCTGGTGCGCACCGCCGTGGCCCGGGCGCTGGACCTGGGCGCTCCGTCGGCCAGGATGCAGAGCGTCATGGACCACAACGGTCCGTCCATCGCCAAAGACGCCCAGGACGGCCCCAAATATGCCACCTACCAGGAGTATCTGGTGGAGGTGGCCCGGGAGAACGCAGGGGAGCGGGATGCTCCGCGCACGCCTGGGGGACATGGACGGGACGCGGCCGGACGCGCCCTGGGCGAACCTGCCGCCTGGGAGGATTTCGCCTCCGGCAGGCTTGAGCAACCGGGAGAGGACGACGCGCGGTCAGGCTTCCTGCCGTCCTTCCGCTCCAGGGGCGCAGCGCAAGAGCGTGCCGGTTCGGCCTCCGGGTTCGAGCCCGGCGACGTCGGGGAGGACGTTCCAGCCTACCTGCGGCGGGGCGAATCCGGCCCGCGCCCGGGAGGATTATACGAAGGGACCGGCGAGCACGGCATGGCGGACGGTCCTGCCGCGCGCCACATGGAGCGCTTCCGGCAACCGGCGGCGTTGCACGAGGCCCAGCCCGGCTACGGCGTCGAGCGAGAGGCCCGGCCCACCCCTGCCCCCCAGCGCAAGGGGCGCGGCACGCGCGGCGTGGAGTACCTGGGGCAGGTGTCCGGCACGTACCTGGTGCTGCGCCTGGCCGGGGAAGGCCTGGCCCTCTTGGACCAGCACGCCGCCCACGAGCGCGTCCTCTACGACAAGATGCGTTCGGCCCACAGCAAGGGCCAGAGCCAGGCCCTGGCCATCCCCTTCGAGCTGGTGCTGCACGCTTCCGAACAGAAGAAGCTGGCCGGGCTCTGGCGGGACCTGACGGCCCTGGGGTTCCAGATGAGCGAGCCGCGCCCCGGAGTGGTGGCGGTGAAGGGCGTGCCCCCGCTTCTCACCACGGGGCAGGCCAAGGAATTTCTGCGCGAGGCCCTGACCGGGCAGGCCAAGAAGATGGAGGACCTGTGGGCGGTAATGAGTTGCAAGGCGGCCATCAAGGCCGGGGACAGGCTGGCCGACGACGAGGCCCTGGCCCTGGTTGACGCCTGGAGCGGAGCCAAGGACCGCGACTACTGCCCCCACGGCAGGCCGGTGGTGGTCACATGGGACACCAAGGCGCTGGAGAAGTTGTTTAAGCGCAGGAAATAACTCCTACGCTTGTAGGTGCGGCTAGGCATTGCCCCTGCACAACTATATTATCCAGATAAACGCGGCCTAGCTTTGGAGTGGATCCAAGGACCATATGTCATGAATTATGATTCTTCATTCCGAAAGAATCGGACTACAGGCTCTCCTTCTTTTCTGGCAAATTGAACATTCATCTCCATCTCTTTCCCCTGTTCACTTGAACACTGATGCTCAACAACAACAACCATGCTATCCTTCTCTAAGTCCTTCTTATCTCCTGCCCCAGAACCATACATTTTCAATATTTCTTTCCATTTTTTTTGTAAAAAATATCCAGCCGCAGCCGTTCCATCTGCTGTTCTTCCTGCACACACAAAAAAATATCTCGAATTTTTACACTCTTGCTGCGGACAAGCAACACGAGCAATAATCGAATAATCCCTATCTTTATCTGATATATCAACATCAAACCCCGGAACAATAAAGTGATCTGTGCACCGAACACCAAACTTACAAGATTCATCCCAAACTATTTTAAACAGCTTCTGCCTAGTGAACCTTTCAATTAAATTGGTTGCCCAATTAAATCCTAGCCCGATTGCAACCATAGTATAGTCAATTTCATCAAGATTATATTCAGAAATATCACTATCAACGATATACTTCGGGGTGATATCAACATATCGCCCGAGTAATCGTGAGACGTAGACGGCGGCCCTAATGTCCTGAAAGGGGATCCAAGCCCTCACTCCCTCCGGAACAGGAATCTTTGAGGGCTCCACATCTGGCGTAAAATACGTCTCCCACACATGTGTTTTTTGCTCTCTGTACTCTCTCAACAAAACTCTATATGGAAACACATACCTAACAGGGTTAATCCGTATTGAGGTTCCAAAAAAACTCGTGATCCTACCCGCTTCAAGATACTTCGCACAATACTCATAAATCTTCGGAATCAACCCAAGCATTGCCGCAACAAAGACAGAAACAAACAATGAAACCCAAAATTGCCTCTTTACCATACCACCAGTCTCGGGAATATTTAAAAGAAACAAGTAGATGACAATCGCCACAACTAGCAACGCCGCATTATAAACAAACAAGAAATTATTATGAACAAACTTTGCAAGACGATCCTTCTCAATAAACATCACCCCTCCCCTGCACACTGTTTCCGCAATTCACCAGGCAAAGAAAATCTGCCCCTTATAGAAAGCTATCCTTACCCGCCAGATACCCCTGCACGTAGTCCTTCACGCCCTCTTCCAGCGACGTGAACTCCCTGTCGTACCCGGCGGCCCGCAGCTTCCCCATGGGAGCTTCGGTAAAATACTGGTAGGTATCCCGGATGGTCTCGGGCATGTCCACGTATTCAATGTCCGGCTCGCGCCCCAGGGCTTTAAACACCGCCCCCACCAAATCATTGAAGCTGCGCGCCTTTCCCGTTCCCACGTTGAACACCCCACTGGCTTCCGAGTTCTCCAGCAGCCAGCAGACCACGTTTGCGCAATCTTTCACGTAAACGAAGTCCCGAAGCTGCCCTCCGTCCTCCACGCCCTCGCGGTGCGACCGGAAAAGACGCACCCTGCCCCGCTCGCCGATCTGGGAGAACGCCTTGCAGGCCACGCTCATCATATCGTTCTTGTGGTATTCGTTGGGGCCGTAGACGTTGAAGAATTTGAGGCTGGCGATCTCGTCCAGCCAGCCGTTCCTCAGGGCCGTGAGGTCAAAGAGGTGCTTGGAGTAGCCGTACATGTTCATGGGCCTGAGCGCTTCCAGGCCGGAATGCGCGTCCCCGAAGCCCCGCGAGCCGTCGCCGTAGGTGGCCGCGCTGGAGGCGTTCACGAAGCGCACGCCGCGCTCCAGGCAGCAGCGGCACAGCTCCGTGGTGAAGCGGGTGTTGTTCTCGTAGAGGTAGTCCGCGTCTGGCTCGGTGGTGGACGAACAGGCCCCCATGTGCACAACGCCCGTGATCCCGAAGGGGTCCTTGCCGCCTTCGATGCGCCGCAAGAAATCCGATTTGTGGATGTAGTCGGCGTAGCGCCGGTTCACCAGGTTGCGCCACTTGGAGCTTCGCCCCAGGTTGTCCACCACCAGGATGTCCTGGCGGCCCGCCTCGTTCAGCTTCCAGATGACGGCGCTGCCCAGAAACCCGGCTCCACCGGTGACGATCAGCATACGGCCCCCCTGTGCGCGCGTGCGAAGTGCCTGTTTTCCCGCAACTATGCCAGCCGGGCTGCGAATGCAACACTGCTTTGTCCTTGGCTGACTTCGTGAAATGATGTACAAGCGCCGCAGTGCCCGCAACCAACCCAGAGAGGCGAGTCTATGGCTTTTTTCGACGAGTTCGATATCGCAATCAAGCAGCTCTACGCCAACGCCGTGGATGAGGAACGCCTCATCCAGAATCCCGGCCCGGAAAGGCTCAGGCGGATCTGCCTGGAGGAGCCCGAGGTCCGCGAGACCAGCTACGGCAGCATCGTGGCCAACACCGAGCCCATGTCCCGGGCCAAGCCCTTCACCAAGAACAACATCGACGCCACCTACGGCCAGGCCGAGTTCGCTCTGCTCGCCCAGGCCAAGCAGGCGCTGAACAAGCAGCAGCTCATATGCATGGACGTGCTGGTGCGCGACGAGGGGCAGCCGGTCACGGCTAGGCTCCTGGTGCCGCGCCGCTTCGCCCACATCGCCTACGGCGGCCACAAGCTCTTTGGCCCCCGGGTGAACAACGTCACCGACCCCACCTACCAGGTGATCTTCTTCTACGACGACGCATGGGAGCAGAACGGTTCCAAACCCCTGCCGGAAAAGGACATCACCATCCGCCTGGTGCACTCTCAGGACGGACGCATGATCAAGCTGGTGCGCAACTCCAGCTACCTGGGCGAATGGAAGAAAGGCGTGTTCGCCGGCGAGGACTGGCGCGCCAAGCTCGAGCGCCAGGGCATCTTTCTGCACGCCGGATGCCGCCGCGACTGCCTGGAGATGGCCCACGGCGGCATGCAGACCCAGACCTCGCTCTTCGTGGCCCTCTCGGCCAATGGCAAGACCTCGCTCACCTGCCGGGTCATGGCCCGCAAGAACGGCGAGGAATCCTGGCTCATCCAGGACGACGGCGGCATCCTGAAGCGCGACGGCTCCTTCCACGGCTTCGAACAGGGCGGCATCTACGCCAAGACCGACGGCCTGACCCCCAGCGAGCAGATCGAGACCTACTACGGCGCGCTCAAGCCCGACGCCTACCTGGAGAACGTTCACGTCGACCAGAACGGCGACATGGACTTCTTCAACATCGAGCTGACCTCCAACGGCCGCGTGGTGGTGGAGCGCCGCGACTTCATGCACGCCCACCGGCACATCACGGCCAGCGACGTCAACAACCTGTTCATCATCACGCGCGGCCCCACAGTGCCCGCCGTGTCCAAGCTCACGCCCGAGCAGGCCTCGGCCTTCATGGTGCTGGGACAATCCATGGAGTCCTCGGCCGGCGACCCTACCCAGGCGGGCAAGATCAAGAACGTCTTCTTCTACGACCCCTTCCTGGCTGGCGACCGGGTGGACCACGCCCATCTCTTCCACGAGATCCTCGCCGCAAACCCGCACATCAACTGCTACCTGCTGAACACCGGCGGCGTGGGAGAAGGCGAGCACTTCCGCAAGATCACCCTTGGCGACACGGTGAACATCCTGGAATCCATCCTACGCGGCGACCTGGAGGACTGGGAGGTCAACGAGGCCGTGGGCCTGGCCGTGCCCAAGGCTGTGAGCGGCGTGGAGTCCATCCTCATGCATCCGGAAAAGCTTTTCCCCAAGGGCGAGTTCGGCAAGCGCCAGGCCGCGCTCCACGAGACACGCCTGGGCATCCTGGAATCCTTCGGGGGGCTCGACCGGGCCATCGTGGAATCCATCAAGAAATAGCCCCGGAACTCGGCCGCTCGGCGGCATATGGTTGAAACGAAAAAAGGCAGGGCCGTCACGGCTCTGCCTTTTGTATTGTGCCGCTCGAGCCGGAATTATTTCCCTGCACGCCGCCGCATCAAGGCGGAGCAGGCCAAGCCGGAGCCAAGAAGAACCAGGCCGCACGGTTCCGGCACAGCCGAGGGAAGGCTCGGATCGTCGCCTTGCACCGAACCTCCGGCGATGAGCAGCCCGCTGGAGTAAATCTCATCACCGACGTTGGCCACGGCGAAAACAAGCGCGTAGGTCCCGGCGGTCGTCGTGTCGAAGGTGAAAACCGCGTTGACCCAGTTTGTCGAACCGCCCAGTCCGTTCCCTGGCGAACTGCTTGGATCCTGCGGGTAGCCGTTGGGGCCGTATTGCGTGGCGTCGGGATCAGCCCCGGAGGTGCCCGCCGTCAACGGATTCAGGAAGAAGACGTCTCCCTGAAGGCCTGCCGAGGACGGCGTGAGGACCAGGCCGGACGGGAAGCCACTGAATCCGAATCCGGGCACGGCCGAACCGCTGCCCCCGGTGCGCGCGGTGAAGAAATTGAGCGGAGACGCTCCGGTGGGCGCGCCGCTGGCGTCAACGGGCAGCAGATAGGCCGCCCCCCAGTCGGAGAAGGTGTCCGTGCCGTCGTTGGTGATGAACGAAAAGTCGAAGTTGATCTTTTCGCCTGCGACGGCCGTGAACACCGGTGAAATCATCGCACTGCCGTTGGTGGAACCGGGAATGCCGGGAGCTCCGGGTATGGCCGAGGCCGCCAGACTGGTTGGATTGAGCGCCGGAAAGCCTCCGCCGCTGTCCGTGACGATATAAAGATCCACGGGATCGCCACTGGGCGACAGGAACGGAGGCGCGCTCGCCTTGACCCCGCCGCCCAGGCTCCCTCCCATGAGGGTCCATCCGCTCGGGGTGTTTCCTGGGCCCTCCAGCACAGGGATGGCCCACGCAGATGCAGCAGCCGACACAAAGAACACAAACACGATATATGCCACCAGAGACGTTCTCATTATTACACCCTCCTCATGTTTACCTCCCACCGTTTGCTCACCCACAAAGGCAGCAACAACTATTCCACATCAGAACTGCGAGAAAGAACTACAACATAAAGGCCAACGATAACTGTGTCAGCAGTTGAGGTTGTCAAATCAACCGACATGCCATGAATGATTCTTTACAATTCCTACAGCCAACATCAATAATCATTATCATTCGAAATTGGAATTAATATCTTCCAACACACAAAAAGAACAATTGACGCTGGATTATTACAGGACAACCTTATCGCCCACTCGTACGGCACATGCTCATCAGCGTGTATGGAGGTGACCGCGGCACTGGCCATCGAAGAATGCAAATATGAAATCGAGGGCATGAAGCACTAGATGAAGCTGCAGAGACAGGAAAAATCGCGAGGGCGCGGCCCAAGGCGCGGGATGCGACTGCGGCGTCAAGGACCACGGGCATGGGCACGACTGCTGCCGCAACAAGGCGAAGCCTGAAGAGGCATAGACTTGGATCATTCCTGTCGCTCCTTCGTCGGATGACTGTCCGGGACGCGCTCAGGCTGCGCTAAGGGGTGGGGACGCCCCGCGACAGGTCCGATGACAGGGCTCCGCCCTTGAGGCGGACGTGAAAATGCCCGTCCAGCGAATGCTGGACGGGCATTTTTGACGGTGATGGAGCGCCCTGAACGCGCAGGAACGCCTCACCGGCAAGTGGCCACGCGCCTCTTCCCCTTGTCTGGGCGCTCAAAATATCAGCACTTGCAATTTATCCACCCGACGAATAATCCTTGCCTTGCGCCCCCATCTTCACCAGAGGAGTCGAATTATCCAGCGGAGGGTAATCATGTTCCCCCTCAGATCCATTCCAGAACAGGAAATGTCTGGGGACGACGCAATCGTATTGCTTGAAATTATTCAGCAATGCCTGTTTTGCACAACAAGCGACGAATATCACGAGATATTCGTAAAATTGAAGAAGCTTTTCCAGTTCGACCATGCATTTTCAGGAATAGCCAAACTCGGAACCGACTCGATCATCTCCTACAACATCGAGAACATCAGCTACCCCGCTGATTGGCTACGAGTATACTACGAAAAGAATTTTCTCGAATCCGACGTCATCATCAACGAAAACTTCAAATCCTTCTCTGTACAATACTGGCGGCAGACGTACCGTCGCACCCCTCCACCATCGGAATATGTATCCATCTCAACGGATTTTGGACTGACAGATGGATATACGCATGGTTCACGTCCGTTCGGCCAATGGAAACATGCGAGCCTGTTTTCGTTTTCCAGCCCCATCATGAAAAAGCTTGAACTCCGGACGGTCAAAATCCTCGAAACAATAATCCCCCATTTGCATCAAGCCATTTCCACCTTCATGCACAGCAGGGACACTTCAGCCCTGGCCTGCAAAATCTCGAAACGGGAACGCGAGATCCTGCGCTGGCTCAAAGACGGAAAAAGCTCTTGGGACATGTCCGTCATTCTCAACATCAGCGAACGGACAGTGAATTTTCACATATACAACATACTGAGAAAACTCAATGCCGTAAACCGATCCCAGGCTGTTGCACAGGCAATACATTGTGGATTGATTGAAATTGACTGAACCACTGATACATTTTTGGGTTCTTCCGAGAGTTCAGCTCATCGAATTCGCGCAGGTCCAGAATTGCAGCAACGGCCTCAACACCGTCCGGCATCACGACAGGATCCCCAATAGGCCTGCACACAAAGCCGCAAATCCGCATCATCCGGTACACCTTCTTCTCGACAGCCAGATATAGATAACGTATATCATTCGCGTTGCACCAGTGATAAACGCACTTATGAAGCATCATCTGGATGCTGTTGTAGCCGAAATTTTCGGCACGCATCAATTGCTTTGCGTACGGCGACAGGCACAACCTTGACATCTCCCCGGTGCGGCTGTCCTTGCGAATGGTGTAGTGCGGCCCAACCATGCTGCGGAAATCACTCTCGACCATGAATCTCCGCCCCGGCTTGATGACTCTCAGGTAAGCCAGAAGCCTTGGCCCTTCAAACACTCCAAAATGAACCGCATCGTCATCGTAAGCATCGCATTCCAAACCATCGTTTCGAACGGGAACCCACCGCAAGGACTCCGCAAACACCTCGTGCCTTAATCTGTACCCCTTCAGCATTTCTTCATCATCATCGATGCTTCTGGCCGAAAACTGATCCTCACTAATCCAAACACCTTCATACTCCCGACGTTCGAACACGAGCGCGCTGGACATATCATCCCCTCCTGGCCGTTTTGAGAGGATGAATATTTATAATCAGTAGCTCGTCACCTGTTAGAAATGACAGGTGTCAGCGTAACCCTTTTCGATATTGAATGCCTTTATTCAACTGATCGGGGAGGACGACATGGGCACGTGCGAATGGTGTAAGTATGAGCCGAGATGGGATTCCGACGATCCGGACGCCAAGGGACTTTGCCGCTGGGCCGAACAGTTCTCCGGCATCCCCCTTCCGGCCAGCATAAAACCCTGGATACGACTCTACGACGACTCTTCAAAATTCATCAACAACATGATGCATCCCGTCACTCGAGAATCATGCATCACCTGCCTTTCATTCGAGGCAAAAAGTTGCAGCGCATGACATTGCGCCGCCCGCGCCAGCGTCCACTTTTACTGCGCCGCGCGTGCTAAAGCCGCTCAAACACAAAAAAGGCCGCACCCTTTCGGGCGCGGCCTTCTTCATCTCGTCAATCTTTCCGGTCGCTTACTTGCGCAGCAACTAATCCCCCAGCACGTAGCTGAAGATCAGCGGCGCGACGATCGAAGCGTCAGAGTTGATCATGTACTTGGGCGTATCGATATCAAGCTTGCCCCAGGTGATCTTCTCGTTGGGCACCGCGCCGGAGTACGACCCGTAGCTGGTGGTGGAGTCGCTGATCTGGCAAAAGTACGCCCAGAACGGGGTGTCTTCCAGCTCCAGGTCCTGGATCAGCATGGGCACCACGCAGATGGGGAAGTCGCCGGCGATGCCGCCGCCGATCTGGAAGAACCCGATGGGGGTCTTCTTCTTGCCCATCTCGATGTACCACTTGGCCAGGTGCTCCATCTGCTCGGTGCCGTGGCGGATGGCGGCGTGGCTCTTCACGTTGCCCCGGATGATCTCGGAGCAGAAGATGTTGCCGAGCGTGCAGTCTTCCCAGCCGGGGGTGTAGATCACCACGCCCATTTCCTTGGCGGCCAGCACCCAGGAATCCTCGGCGGGCACCTGGAAGTGCTTCTCGATGCCGGGCTGGTCCAGCAGCTCGTACATGAACTCGTAGGGGAACTTGGGGGTGTTTTCCTCGGCGGCCTTCTTCCAGAGCCGGGTGATCTCGCGCTGCACCTGGCGCATGATGCCTTCGGGGATGCAGGTGTCGGTGACGCGGTTGAAGCCGTCGTCATAGAGCTCTTTTTCGGCCTCGGGGGAGAGGTCCCGGTAGTGGGGGACCATCTTGTATTCGTTGTGGTTGAAGAGGTTGAAGAGGTCCTCTTCCAGGTTCGCCGCCGTGCAGCAGATGGTGTGGACCTTGCCCGCGCGGATCATGCGCGAGAGGATGATGCCGATCTCGGCGGTGCTCATGGCCCCGGCCATGGTGAGGAACATCTGGCCGCCGTCGTCCAGAAGCTTGTTCCAGGCCCTTGCGGCATCCAACGTCTCACGGGCGTTGAAATGCCTGAAGTGATGGTCCATGAATTTGGAAATGGTGGTCATTGCCGCTCCTTTGCCGCTTATCGGGCGCGCGTCGGCGCTCTCTCTCGATATGTGGATTTGGTGCTTTGAAATGCTGTGCTCGCGCACGGGTTCGACGATACGGGAACATGCCGAACATGCCCTTGCCTCTGCCAAAGGGTGTCGTACATAACAGAAAAGCTCCGGGGGCGTAAAGTCTCTACAGGGGCAATCCTCGCCCGTCCCGGCACTTTCCCGCCGGGCGAGGCGCCTGGCCTGACGTCATTGCCATGTAACATGCGGCAGGTTAGGAGCACGAAACATTCACCAAGCGAAGACCACCGCCATGATCCAACAAGACGCTCCCTGGCTGGCCCATTACGACCCCAACGTCCCGGCCAGCATCACCTACCGCGACGAGCCCGTCACCGCCCTCCTGGACCGGGCCGTGGAGAACACTCCCGGCCGCACGGCCGTGGCTTTCCAGAACTGGCGCGTCAATTACGCCCACCTTCGCAGGCGCGCCGGGCGCTTCGCCGAGGGCCTGCGCCGCATGGGTGTCAAGCGCGGCGACCGCGTGGCCATCATGCTGCCCAACCTGCCCCAGACGGTGGTCAGCTACTGGGGGACGCTCTACGCCGGGGCCACGGTGGTGTTCGTCAACCCGCTCTACATGGAGACGGAGCTTAAGCACATCCTGGAGGACTCCGGGGCCAAGGTGCTTGTGGTGCTGGATCTCCTCTGGGCCAGGCACCGCGAGCTGCTCACCCGCATGCCGCTTGAGCGCATCATCGTCACACGGGTCAGCGGCGGGCTGGGATTTCCGCTCAACTGGCTCTACCGGCTCAAGGCCTGGCGCGAAGGGAAGCTCCCGAAACTCGGCGCGGACGGCAGGCGCGTGCTGGACTGGCAGGCGGCCTTCGCCCCCGACGAATATTACGACCGGGATTTCGATCCCGCCGAGCAGTTGGCCGCACTGCAATACACCGGCGGCACCACCGGCGTGTCCAAGGGCGTGATGCTCACCCACCGCAATCTGTCGGTGAATGTGCAGCAGTCCCGGGCCATCCTCCACGCCATCGGCGGCAGGCCTGAGGTGTTCCTGGGGCTTTTGCCCTTCTTCCACATCTACGGCCTCACGGTGAACATCAACTTCGCCACTGCCTGCGGGGCCACCATCGTCCCCCTGCCGCGCTTCGACCCGCTGGACACCCTCAAGGCCATACAGCGCCACAGGCCCACCATCTTCCCGGGCACGCCCTCGGTGTACATGGCGCTTTTGCAGCAGAAGGCCCTGCCCCACTACGACCTGAAAAGCGTGCGCTACTGCGTCTGCGGCTCTGCCCCGCTGCCCATCGAGGTCATGCGCCGCTTCTCCGAGGTGACGGAGGCCGAAATCATCGAGGGCTACGGGCTCACCGAGGCCTCGCCCATCACCCACTTCAACCCCATCGTGGGGAGCCGCAAGCCGGGCTCCATCGGCGTGCCCTTCCCGGACACCATCGCCCGCGTGGTGGCCCTGGACGGCTCAACCGCCCCGCTGCCTCCGGGCGAACCCGGGGAACTCATCCTCAAGGGGCCCCAGGTGATGCTCGGCTACTGGAACCGCCCCGAGGACACCTCCCAGACCATCAAGGACGGCTGGCTGCACACCGGCGACGTGGCCGTCATGGACGAGGACGGCTACTTCTTCATCGTGGACCGCAAGAAGGACCTCATCATCACCGGCGGCTACAACGTCTACCCGCGCGAGATCGAGGAGGTGCTGCACGAGCACCCCAAGGTGGCGGAAGTGGCTGCGGTGGGCGTGCCGCACCGCACCAGGGGCGAGGTCATCAAGGTGTACATCGTCCCCAAGCCCGGCCAGACGCTGGCCCGGGAGGAGGTTTGGGCCTTCTGCCGGGAGAAGCTGGCCTCCTACAAGACGCCCAAGTTCGTGGAATTTCGGGATGAACTCCCCAAGACTTTCGTGGGCAAGGTGCTCAAGCGGACCTTGCGGGCCGAAAACCACGAGGTGCGCCCGGCCTAGCGGTTTTTTGAGCCCTGTGGCATACCCGCCGGGCGGAGGACAACCATGGACTACGACGGTTGCGAAGACCTTTTCCACAACCCCGACGTCGGCCCGAAGCTCCTGGAGATGCTTGACGACTCCACCTGGGCCAAGGACTTCACCGAGAACGACGTCAAGGGGCTCTGCAAATACGTGCGACTGGCCCGTTTCCCCAAGGGGTCCATCATCTTCCATGAAGGCGATCCGGACGACTCCATGGCCATCATCCTGGAGGGCTCCATCGAAATCACCAAGCGCGACACCTCGCCCGACCACAAGCCCAAATGCCTGGTGCGCATCGGCCCTGGCCGCGCCTTCGGCGAGCTCGCCCTGATCGAAGGCCCGCCCCGCTCGGCCACGGCCAAGGCCTTGAACGACGTGTCGCTCTTGATCCTGACCAGGAAGATGTACGAGTCGCTGTGCGCCAAGGACACAGAACTGGCCCTCAAGGTGACCACCAACATCGCCCGGCTCATGAGCTTCAGGCTGCGCAACACCAGTGTGAAGCTGGTGGAATACTTGTAGCCACGGGGACAGCCCCCGGCGTGACAACCTGGCGGCCGTCGGCCGCCAGCTTCTTTTGAGGACCCATGAGCTACAGAAATCTTTCCGAGTGTCTGCGTGACCTGGAAGCGACCGGGCAACTCAGGCGCATCGACGTGGAGGTCGACGCCGACCAGCAGGTGGCGGCCATCCAGAGGCGCGTCTTCCGGGCCAATGGCCCCGCCATCCTGTTCACCCGCGTCAAGGGCACCCCTTTCCCCATGGTCGGCAACGTCTTCGGCACCATGGAACGGACGAAATTCATCTTTCGCAAGACGCTTCGCGCCATCGAGAGCCTCTTCAAACTGAAGCTCGACCCCACGGAGGCCTTCAAGCGCCCCTGGCGCCATCTCGGCGTCCCGGCGGCCCTGGTCCACGCCCTGCCCAGGCGGGTCAAGGACGGCCCGGTCCTGGCGAACCAAACCCGGATATCCCAGCTCCCCCAGCTCAAATCCTGGCCGAACGACGGCGGCGGCTACGTGACGCTGCCCCAGGTCTACACCGAGAGCCTGGCCCATCCGGGCTTCGCCCGCTCCAACATCGGCATGTACCGGGTCCAGCTCTCCGGGCAATCCTTCGAGCCGGACCGGGAAATCGGCCTGCATTACCAGATCCACCGGGGCATCGGGCACCATCATGGCGAGGCTTTGGCCCGGGGCGAATCGCTCAAGGTGAACATCTTCGTGGGCGGCCCGCCTTCCATGACCGTGGCAGCGGTCATGCCGCTTCCCGAGGGAATGCCGGAGCTCTTCTTCGCGGGAGCGCTGGGCGGGCGCAGGATGGACATGATCGACAGGCCTGGCGGGCTGCCCATCCTGGCCGAAGCGGATTTCTGCATCACCGGCCGGATCGCTCAAGGCCGCGAACTCCCGGAAGGTCCCTTCGGCGACCATCTCGGCTATTACAGCCTCGCCCATGATTTCCCGGTCCTGACGGTGGACAAGGTCTACCACAGGCCGGACGCGGTCTGGCCCTTCACCACGGTGGGCAGGCCGCCCCAGGAAGACACGGTCTTCGGCAAATTCATCCACGAGCTGACCGCGCCGCTGGTCTCCACCGTCTTCAGCGGGGTCCACGAGGTCCACGCCGTGGACGAGGCAGGGGTCCATCCCCTCCTGCTGGCCATCGGCAGCGAGCGCTACGTGCCTTACGCCGCCGAGAGGACTCCCCAGGAGCTCATCACCAACGCCCTCTCCCTGCTTGGCACCACCCAGACCTCCCTCTCCAAATACGTGCTCATCGCGGCCAAGGAGGACAACCCCTCGCTGCACTGCCACGACGTCCCGACCTTCTTCCGGCACATGCTGGAACGGATCGACCCGGCCAGGGACCTCCACTTCATCACCCGGACGACCATGGATACCCTCGACTACTCGGGCATAAGCCTCAACCAGGGGTCCAAGGTGGTCATCGCCGTCACGGGGGAGAAGCGCAGGGAGCTCGGGAGGGAGATGCCCACGGGACTGCGTCTCGCGGAGGGCTTCAGCCAGGCCCGCCTCTTCGCGCCGGGCGTCCTGGTCCTCCAGGGGCCGCCCCACGGCAGGGGCCGGGACGAGCATGACCCGCTCATGGAAGGACTGGCCCGGGCCATGACCGCGGAAGCGGGGCTCGAGGGCTTCCCCCTGGTCGTGGTGGCGGACGATGCGCCGTTCACGGCCGAATCCTGGGCGAACTTCCTCTGGGTGACCTTCACCCGCTCCGACCCGGCCACGGACACCTACGGCGTGGGCGAGTTCATCCACTGCAAGCATTGGGGATGCCGGGGACCGGTCATCATCGACGCGCGGCTCAAGACGTACCACGCCCCTCCCCTCGATCCCGATCCGGAGGCGGAGAAGTTCACTGACAGCCTCGGCGCGCCCGGGGGGCCGCTGCACGGGATTATTTAGGGGAGGAAGCCTCCGGCGGCCAAAGGGCTAGCGCCCTCTGGACTCCCTTTTCGCTTCGCGTCGAATGATGCGAAGCTATCTGGACGCAAAAGAAGGCAGGGAGCGCGCAAAGCCGCGCTTCCTGCCTTTATTATTCAATAATATTCTTTAGTTATCAGCGCTTGCACCGACGATGATCCGCCGGTGCGAGCGCCGCCTTGGGTGCGGCATCAGCGGCTCTGTGCGCGCCAGGCCCGTGTCCACTCACGAAACCCGCGAAGCCCATTGAGGGGGAAGGCGGGATCATCCCCCTGGCGGGAGAGTGCGGAGAGGGCAGCGCCCTCTTTGCCCGCCGGAGGCTTCTTCCCTCTTCGTCTCTCTTCTAGAACGACGCGCCGTTGAGCTTCCCGGCAAGATTGGTCTGCATGATGGAGGTCAGCTGCCCGGTGAAGTCGGTCCCTTGGGAGCCGTTCATGTAGTCGAGCAGGCTCATGCTGGCCTGACCGGCGTAGGCCTTGGCCAGGGTGCTGGCCGCCCCGCCCAGGTTGATGCTGGACATGGACCCGGAGAGTCCGGCGTTGGAAAACTGCGCGGCCATGCTTTTCAGCCCGTAGCTTTGCAGCGTGTCGGTGCACTGGCCGGCCGCATCGTTGAAATCCGAGGCTATCTGCTTGGCTCGGGTCTTGAACTCCTCAGGATCGGACTTCTCCAGCTTGGAAAGCGAACTGAGCAGCGTGCCCACCTGGGAGATGCTGGTGGGCGAGGCCCCGGAGCTGATTCCGGTGTACGCCGATGTGGCCGAAGTCGAACCGATGGAGGTCAGTGACGACGAATCGGACGTATCCTGGCTCTGATCGATGTCCAGGTAGCCCAGCGATGCGATGAGGCTCTGGGTGGTGATGCCGGTGACGCTCATGTTTTTCCCCTGTCTGACGTGCTGCCGGGAAGCAGCAAGATGCATTCCAGGGGAAGAAACGACCGGCCGCGCCTACGCGGTGAGGCCCTCCACGGAAGAAGCGTCGGATTGCGGGGTGGCGACGTTTCGCACCCTCGCCTGCCGGTAGGCGTCCAGGGGCGCGGACACGAAGCGGCACAGCAGGATCGACGCGACCACCACCATGCACACCGCGAAAGCCACGGGATGCGGCCCCTTGTACCAGTAGATGACCATCTGCATCACCAGGTAGTGGACGAGGTAGACGGGATAGGAAAGCTCGCCCACGGCCCGGTCCAGGGGGGAATTGCGAAACGCCTTGAACATCAGGGGCAGGCAGACCGGCACGCTCAGGTAGACCAGCACCGTCTTCACGGCTTCCGACTCGACCAGGTTGATGCCCATGAGCAGCACGAACATGGCCCCGGTGGCGCAGGCCATGGCAGAGCGCGAAAGCGCCATGTGTTCGATCCGCCTGTAATACCTGCAGGCTAGGACGCCTGTCAGGAACATCGCCAGTTCAAATCCCGGGAAGCGGAAAATCCAGTAGTCCGTGCTCGTGACCGTGGACGCCACGGCCAATTTCACCGCCAGGATGGCGGGGATGGCCGCAAGGATCGTCCTGGTCCGAAGCCGAGTAAGCCAGGGTGCCAGGGCGTAGAACATGAGCTCCACCTCCACGGACCAGGCTTGGGGGATGACCAGCATCTGCCACGGCGCCGCCAGGCCGTCGCCGGGCGGGCAGCCCAGGCAAAGCCCTCCGGAGGACGGATCGTATCGTAGAAGGAACATGAGGTCCTGTCCGATCATGGTCAGGTTGGACACCACGGCGTAGGCCCGCATGCCGGGGCCGCTCTTCGAGAACATGTCCACTGCCTCGGAAAGAAAGACCCAGTGTCCCTTGGCGGCGTACACGGCGAGGCTGAGCGCCGCGAAGATGAGCAGGATGGCCAGGTAGACGGGAAATATGCGCAGCGCCCTGTTGCCGTAGAATTTCCCGAGCCCGCCGGGTCCGGCGTATTTTCCGCCCAGGATGAAGGCCATGTAGAATCCCGAGATGGCGAAAAAGATTTCCACCGCCAGGAAGGAATCAGGGACGAACGCCAGGGCGGAGGTGGAGCCCGAGACGTTCATGAGGTGGTTCAGGCAGACCGAAAAAGCGAGGTAAAAACGAAGAATTCCCATGGTGTCGCATTATACGGCGGCGAATGTTTCGCGTGGGGCCGGATGCGCCGGTTTGGCCGGTCCCATGGCAAAGACGCTTCGCGTGGGTAACCGGTTACTGTATTGGTGAAAATCCATGCAACGTCAAGGCATGTGCCTTGCTTGTTCCCACCCTCGTAAACCGCGCCCGGAACATTTTGCCCTGTCCGGACGCCCGTACGGAGGGACCACCGTGATCACCGCGCTGGACCAGACCCAAGCCAACACTGCCCAGACCGATACGCAGTCAGCAGCCGCGACGACCGATTCCGCGTTGTTCGCCGCCCAACTGGCGCAGATTCTCCAGGCCAACGTCCAGGCCCGGAACGCGGCATCCCCGGATGCAGCCTCCCAAAGTACGACCGGCGTCCAGGCGCAGGCGGTGGACCCCAACGCCGTGCTGGCCGCCCAGATACAGACCAACCTGGCCACGGCCGCCGCTTCCCAGCCGACACGCACCTCTGAGGAGCAGAAGGCGTTCGACCACGACCTGCTCCTGGGAAGCTTGAATTTCCAGGCCAGCGTGGCCTTGAGCCAGGGAAACGCTCCAGCCTTCATGGCCTTCCAGGCCATGATCCTGCAGCAGACGGCTGCGTCCAATCCGTCCGCCACGCAACAGCCGACCGTCCAAACGCCGGCGGCTGCCGCAACGGTGAAGACGGCGTCAAAGAGCACGGCCACGGTGAAGACCGTCGCGTCCTCCACCTCCTCGGCGGTACAGGACGCGGCCAGCAACGCCGCCTCGTCCAGTTCGGCTTCGGCCGAGCTTGTGGACCAGCTCCTCTCCAACGCCAGCGCGGCGGATTCACCGGCCGCGCTCCCGGCGAGCAATGCCGCCACGTCCAACACGGCTGCGCCGACAGCCAGCAACGCCGCAATCTCGGCTTCGGCCCAGGCCAGCAATGCCGGGGCCGCCGGATCGGCGGCGCTTGACGACAGTTCCGGTACGGATGGGCTGGAGGCGCTCGATTTCATGGCCGGGGCGCTCGGAAACGAACTCGCGGGCCTTTCCGGAAACGACCTGGCCTCGGCACTGGACGATGTGGCCGCGCTGGCGTCGTCATGGAACCTTCCACAGGAAGCGGCCCTGCCAAGTCCGGACGCCGCCACCGCCGGGGACTTTCTGGTGGAGACGCTCAAAGCCGAAATCGCCGGACTCTCGGGAGACGACCGCACCCAAGCCCTGAACCGGCTGGCCCAACTGGCCCAGAAGTGGTCCGTGCCGCCCGGAGCCGCAACGCAGAACCAGCCTCCGGCCCAGGCCGCATAAGCCGCAAGACGCGGGCGCACAGCGCGATCATCTTCATTCCCGCCTCGAACGGAGGCGGAGATGAGCGCCGTTCCCAGGCGTTGCGCGGGAATCCTTCCGGCAGCACCATCGTGGGCACGGCCCTCCCGTCACGGCCGCGCCGCGCCCACCAGGCGCACACCAAAACGCAAAAGGCCGCTCCATCACGGAGCGGCCTTTCTCGTCACGGGAACCGTATCCCGGGGCTTACGGCTTCTGGGCCTTGCGCCGGGTGGGAATCTCGATTTCGTACTTCTGGATCTTGTAGTTGAGCGCCCGGCGGCTGACGCCGAGCAGCGGGGCCGCGTCCTTCTGCACCCAGTTGGACTTCTCCAGGGCGCGGATGATGGCCAGCTTCTCGCTCTCGTCCAGGGACATCGCCTCCTCACGGGACTGGCCCGGCTTCGTGGCGGGCATCACCTGGAGGTCGTCCGGGGTGAGCACCCCGTCATTGCAGATGACGATGCCCGCTTCGATGGCGTTCTTCAGTTCCCGGATGTTGCCGGGCCAGGCGTACCCCACGATGAAGTCCATGGTCGCGCCGGGAATGGTCACCGGGGGCATGTTCTGGGCCTTGCAGAAGGACTCGGCGAAATGGGTGGCCAGAAGCGGGATGTCCTCCTTGCGCTCGCGCAAGGGGGGCACGTTGATGGTGACGACGCGCAGGCGGTAGTAGAGGTCCTCGCGGAAATCTCCCTGTGCCACGTCCTGGGCCAGGTCGGCGTTGGTGGCCGCGATGACCCGGCAATCCACGGAAATTTCGCGCGTGTCGCCGATGCGCCTGATCTTTCGGTTCTCCAGGAAGCGCAGCAGGCGCACCTGCATCTCGGTGGAGATGTTGCCGATCTCGTCCAGAAAGAGCGTGCCCTTGTTGGCCTCCTCCATGAGGCCCTTCTTGTCCCGCACGGCATGGGTGAAGGAGCCCTTCACATGTCCGAAGAGTTCCGACTCCAGCAGCGTGGCCGGGGTGGAGCCGCAGTCCACCACCACCAGCGGGTGTTCGCGACGGGGGGACAGCGAATGGATCAGGTGCGCGATGCGCTCCTTGCCCGTGCCGGACTCTCCCAGGAGCAGCACGTTCACGTCGCGCGCGGCCACCTTCTCCACCATCTGGGCCAGCTCGCGCATGCGGGGGGACTTGGTCTCCCACATGCCGCCGTCCTTGCGGGGCGGAGCCGGGGCCACGAAGCTCGATCCCGGGCCGGACTTCTGGAGCACCGTGCTCACCTTCTCCAGGAGCTCGCGCCCCTCGAAAGGCTTGGTGAGGTAGTCCACCGCACCGCTCTTGATGGCCTGCACCGCGTCCTGGATGGACCCGTAGGCGGTCAGGAAGATGATGGGCAGCTTGGGGGCGGTCTTCTCCAGGCGCGCCTGAAGCTCCAGGCCGTCCAGGCCGGGCATGCGGATGTCGGAGATGACCAGGTCCACGGGCGTGCGCGCCAGGATGTCCAGGGCCTCGCGCCCGTCCGAGGCCAGGAGCACCTCGTATCCGGCCGAGGAAAGGCGCACATCCAGAACCTCCTGGATGTGCGGGTCGTCGTCTGCGACGAGGATGGTCTTGCGAAGCTGGGTGGCTGCCATGTCTACTGTGTGGACATCTTCTTTTTTTCCTGGATTTCCCTATGGATGGCTTCCAGGGCTTTGATCTGCTTCTGCAGGAGCATGACTTCTTTTTCCTTCTCCTGCAAGCGCCTGGCCATGTCCGCCTCACCGGGCTGCCGGGCGGCCTGGGGCTTCACGTCCCGTCCGTCCTTGGCCGGAGCGGCGAACCTGGGGTTCTGGATGAAGGGGGTGAGCATGCGCGGATCGGCCTGGTATTCCGAGCCGGAGGACGCCTGTTCCCAATCACGCCAGGCGGACTGGGCGGCCTTCATGTCCTCGGGTGTGGACGCTGCCGCCAGCTTGGCGCAGGCCAGGCCGAACAGGGCCTTGGTACGGAAGGAATGGTCGTCCAGCCGGCGCGCCAGGCTCTCGAAGAGCGCTGCCGCCACTTTGTAGTCGCCGCTCCAGAAGGAATGCAGGCCCTCGGTATAGACCGTGTCCACGTCCAGGGCGTCCGGGTTGATCATGGTCTGGGGCGCGGGCTCCTCCTGAACCGAGGAGGGTTTCTTGGGCGTGCAGGCAGCCGAAGCCAGGACGAGCAAAACCGCCAGGATCACGAGGCTGTTCAAACGGTTGGGGTGGATGGAATGCGCGTGCATGTTACTCTGTCTCCCTGGCGATGGGTATGGTGAAGAAAAAGGTGCTGCCCCGCCCGGGCCGGCTGGAAAGCCATATCTTGCCGCCGTGGGCTTCCACGATGTTCTTGGCGATGGAAAGGCCCAGGCCGATGCCGTCGGCGGATTTCTTCAGCTGCTCGCCCCGGTAGTACTTGTTGAACACCAGGGGCTGCTCTCCCTCGGGGATGCCGGGGCCGGAATCCACCACGGAGAAAAGCAGCTGGTTGCCGCCGTCCGCCAGTTGCAGCGACGCTTTCACGGTGCTGCCCGGCGGGGAGAACTTCACGGCGTTGCCGATCAAGTTCAAAAGGGCCTGGCGCAGGTGCTCGGTGTCGGCCATCACCGAGGGGACGTCGGGGACGCTGTGGGCGGTGATGGCGATCTTCTTGGCCTCGGCGCCGGGGGTGGCCTTGTCCACGGTCTCGTGGAGCAGGTGCACCGGATCGACCGGTTTGAAGCTCAGGTTGATGAAGCGCGAGGACATGCTGGAGACCTGCATGAGCCTCGAGAGAAGCTTGGAGATGCGCTCCATCTCGGAGGAGGCGATGTCCAGGAAGCGCTTTTGGCGGTCGTTGACCTCGCCCAGCACCTGCTCGCGCATGAGGTTCACCGACTCGCGGATGGAGGTCAGAGGGGTGCGTATCTCGTGGCTGAGCATGTCGATGAAGTCCGTACGCATCTTCTCTTCCTCGGTTAAGCGCGCGGTCATCTCGTTGAATGCCTGGGCCAGTTCGCCCAGTTCGTCGCGGGAGATCACCCGCACGGATTCGAGCTTGCCGTCCACGGTGAAGGATCGGATGCCCCGGCGCAGCTCGCGCAGGGGACGGAAAAGCGAATAGGTCAGGTAGACGCTGCCGAAAAGGGCCACGGCCATGGACACGCCAAGCCCGATCAGGCCGGCGCGCACGGAGCGCTCGCTCCAGGCGTAGAGCTCGCGCATGCTCGATTCAATGAAGCGCTCGTTGTCCTGCTTGGCGCTGGAGATGGTGCTCAGCCAGGCGTTGAGCTTCTCCTGCGGCACCCAGGGTTGGTGCGCCTTGGTGATCTCGGCCGGGTCGACCTGGTTGCCCATGGTCGCCTGGAAATCGTCCTGCAGCTTGCTCCAGACATCGGAGCCAGGATAGGTGAACCACTGGATGGAACTCAGGTTGCGCTTGTATTCCTTCAGGGCGGAGGTGAAATATTCCTTGTAGTTGTCCTGGCGCAGGACGTCGTACTTCTTCTGGTTCTCCTCCATGGAGAGCAGGCTGTCCACCATGGCCTGGGAGATGGAGAGCACCTCGAAGCGCACCTTCACCACCTCGCGGGAGATGTTCACGATGCCGCGCTGGTAGTCGAATATGTTGGATGTGGTGAAGTAGATGATCACCAGAATCGAGGTGAAGACCAGTATCAGCTTGAAGAGGATGCCAATCCTCAGAATGCGGGGTCTGGTGGGGAAGCGCATGGTGGTTTACGGGGTCCGTCCTCTCGGGCGGGGCGGACCATACGCCCAAACCCCGCAGTGGGCAATCATTTGGCTCCAAAGAGTTCGCGTTCGAACTCGTGGGGTTTGCGCAGGTTGGCCACGGCGATCTTCTGCCCCGACCCCATGACCATGATGACCTTGCCGTAGCCCAAAAGCGACCCCAGAAGCCCGGTGCAGGCGCGCACGGACTCGATGTGCTTCAGATCTATCGAATAGAGCCCCCCCGAAAGCACGTCGTGCTGGATGACGCGCTTGGCGGTGACGAGCACCTTGTTGCTGAAGAAACTGAGGAGCCTCGCCATGCCCAGCAGGCCGAACACCACGGCGGCCGAGAAGCACACTCCCTTGACCGTGCCGTTTATGACGGGGGGCAGGATGCGCTTCAAGTCCTCGGGGGGAGTGAACTGCACCGCCGCCAGGATGGGATCCTTATAGGCCAGCACCGCGGCGGCCAGGCCGAAATAGACGGCCGCCTTGATGAAAACGGCCCAATGCTTCTTGGTCTGGTAGAGGATCTCTTCCTGCTCGGCCAGGACGCGGCGCGGCTGCATGCTTCACTCCGTGGAAAGTCTGTTTCGGGCGGCCCGCCGCAGACCCTAACGCACCTTCGAGACCCGTGTAAAGAAACGAGGCGGTTGGGCCTTTCCAAACGCCCGACCAGCAATTATGATCCCCTCATCGGAGTCGATAGGAGAAACCTATGTGGGACGCACTACTCTTTCTGGCCATCATTGTGGGTGGAGCCATCATCGTCAACAAGCTGTTCCCGAAGATGGACGGCGGGGGCGGCTGAATACCCCGCGTGGGTCCGGACTTCGGTCGGAAGTCCTCCTGTGACAGGAAATCAGACAAGTAGGGCCAAGGCCCAACTGAGGGCGACCACGGCGGCCGCGGCCACCCCCAGCCAGGGGGAGAGCCCGCGGCCGCTTCTTTTGGCGAGCTTTTCCACGCAAGCGTAGCCCGCCCCCAGCACGACCCCCGCCCCGAACCCCATGAAGTGCCCCGCCAGGTCGATCCTGCGGGATTCCTCCTCGGAGCCCACGCCCAGGAAGGCCAGGATCATGAGCCCGGCCGCGAAGGGCAGCGCCCGCCTCCAGCGAAGGTGGCGGCCCAGGCGCACCAGGCGCACCCCGGCCAGCGCGCCCAGGGACGCGAAGACCGCCGTGGAGGAGCCGATGAACCGGTAGCCCGGGGCCTGCATGGGCATCTTGGCCGCGTTGGCCCACACCGCCCCGGCCAGGGACAGGAACCAGGCCGAGCCCAGCCCCACCTCCCCGGCCAGCAGCAGGAGAAACGTGCCCCCCAGGCAGACATTGCCCACCAGATGGGCCACATCCGCGTGCAGGGTCAGTGCGGTAACGGCCCGCCACCACTCCCCCGAGGCCATGAGCCGCGTGTCGCCGCCGCCGAGCTGGTGCCAGTCCACAAGCCAGGCCCCCAGGGTGTTCTCGGCCCCGGTCAGGGTCAGGAACACCGTGACGATGGACAGGCTCCAGAGGACACCCGGCAGTTCGCCCCAGGAACTGGGCCTGGGCCGCAGGTCCGGCAGGCTCACCGGCTCGGGCGGGTTCTCCTCCAGGTAGGCCCGGAGCTCTTCCAGGGCCTCCTCGCGACGCGACGCCGGGACCAGCAGGCGAAGCCCTGGCCAGCCCTGGCGGATACGGTTCGGCACGCGCCGCGCCTGCAGCACCAGGGCCCATTGCTGGGCCATGTCCATGGTCAGCTCGGGCAGGCCCACGGCTTCAAGCAGTTCCGGGGCGATGTCGGGCCAGGATTGTCTCTGGGTGGGAAGCATTGGTCGTCCGCCGTATGCATCGCCGAAATGCCGCTATGCGGCCGGGCGCATCTCTGTTAGGGAGGCCATGGTCACACGTACGAATCGAAGGGAAAGCCATGGCCAAACAGGAACAAATCTATTCGTTCTTTCTGCTGGGGATTCTGGCGATTTCGCTCTATTTCGCCTATCAGGTGCTCAATCCCTTCCTGCACAACATCTGCATCGCGGTCATCCTGGCGAGCCTGCTGCACCCGGTGCACCGCAGGCTCAAGACGGCCTTCGGGGGCCGCGACACCCTGGCGGCGCTCTGCTCCACCATGCTGGTGCTGGTGCTCATCATCCTGCCCATGTTCCTGTTCACCGGGGCCCTCGTGGGCCAGGCCGTCAAATCCATCGCGGCCGTGCAGTCCTGGCTCAAGGGCGCCCACCTGGACACCTGGCTCTCCGGGGAATCCATCGCCCCCTACATCAGCTGGGTGCAGGAGCACTTCCCCTGGCTGGAATTCGACCTAAGCAAGCTCGACCTGAAAAACAGCCTGCTGGACCTCTCCAAGAACATGGGGCAGCTCATGATCGACCTGGGCACCCGGATGCTGGGCAACTTCATCGGGGTGCTGCTGGACTTTCTGATCATGCTCTTCGTGCTGTTCTTCCTGTTCCGCGACGGCGAGGCCATGCTCCGCCAGCTCAAGCACCTCTCCCCCCTGCACGACGAGCAGGAGGACCGCATCCTCGGCAGGATGCGCGACGTGGCCCGCTCCGTGGTGGTGGGGAGCTTCCTGGTGGCCATATGCCAGGGCGTTGTCGGCGGGCTGGGCCTGGCCATCGTGGGCATCCCGGCCCTGTTCTGGGGGGCCATGATGGGCTTCGCCTCCCTGGTCCCGGTGGTTGGCACCATGCTCATCTGGGGCCCGGCGGCGCTGTACCTGCTCATCGTGGGAGACTGGAAAGGCGCGATCATCATCACCGCGTGGGGCGCGATCATCGTCTCCGCCATCGATTCGGTGCTCCGCCCCATGCTCATGAAGGGCCAGGCCCAGATGTCCACCTTCTGGGTGTTCCTGTCCATCATCGGGGGCATCAAATTCTTCGGGCCGCTGGGCATCCTCTACGGTCCCATGATCCTGGCCCTGGCCATGGTGATGCTCGGCATTTACGCCGACGAATACAGCGAACTGCTCGCGTCTAAGTGCACCCCCGGCGGCGCCCCGGGACAGGACGGTTAGGCGCCGTCACGACACGCCGGGGGCCGGCCGTTCGGACGCCTGGCGCGAGCGCCTTCCCCGAGCCGCGCGGGGCCGCGTCTCTCCGGCTATTTCGCGGCGCCCCACTCCTCGCGCAGCTGCCTGAGAATCTCGGCGGCCTCGGGCACGTTCTTGCGCTGCATGGCCCACACGCGCAGGGCCTTGTTCACCGGGATGGGCCGGTTGGCCGGGTCCTTGTAGAACGCGTCCATTCCTTCCACGAAATCCTTGAGCGAAAGCCCGAAGAAGAACCGGCTGGTGTTGTAGTCGAAGGTGGTCTGGGCCTTCTCCAGGCAAGCCTTGTCGTCCTTGTACAGGACGATGCTGCCCTTGGAGAGGGTGGGCTGGGTGAAGTCCGAGCCCGTGGTCACGCCGTCGAGCACGCCGGTCATGTAGGCGTATTTCCAGACGTCGTCGCGCCCGGTCCAATCCTTGCCGTCGCGTTCGGACTGGGCGTGGGAGACGGCTGCGGTGACGAGCAGCAGGAAACAGACGGCAAGAAGAATTATGCGCATATAAGAAACCTCGTAAGGGATGTTTCGTAATCTGGCCGGGTTGGTATCAGGGGGCGGGCTCGCTGGCAACAACTGCCGGCTTGCGGCAGACCATGCGGCCCATCACGCGGGAAGGATCGTCGAGGTCGCCCTCGAAGTGCTCCAGCACCTCCCAGTCTCCGAACCAGGCGGCGAGTTCCCCGCGCCTGAGCAGGTGCTCCGGATTGCGGGGCTTGCCGTGGGCCTCCTGGCCCTCGAGATAGGTTTCGTAGACCAGCAGGCCGCCGGGAGCCAGGCAACCGCGCAGGACCGGGATCAGGGGCCGGTGCAGGTAGCGGAACACCAGCACCGCGCCGAATCCCTCCGGGTCGAAGGCGGGGGGGACCGGGGTTTCCAGGTCCATGCGGCTGAAGTGGACCCGCTCGGGCCAGCCCGCCGCGCGCAGGCTCTCCTGGGCCGCCTCCGAGGCGTCCACCAGGAGGACCCGGGCTCCATGCGCCGCCAGATACATGCCGTTGCGCCCGTCGCCGCAGGCCACGTCCAGCACGGGTCCCAGGCGGGCGGCTTCGAGCAGGGCGTCCCGCCAGCGCACCACCAGACCGGCGGCCTTGGCCGCCGCTCCGCGCAGGGGGGCGGGGGGGTGCGGTTCGAGTCCGCGCGAGGGGGGCGCGCCGTCGGCGTGCCCCGCCGGCTGCGCACTACGGGTGGAATGATTCACGGTCGCCTCCGCGACGTTTCCGGGTGTCCAGCCCATTGCATACGGCAAGCGCCCTCCCCACGCAACGAGGCGTCACGCCTCGGCCGGGCGGGGTTGAGGGTATGGCAAACCGTCCCGTAACCGTATACGATGCCTTCATGACAGTTTTGCCCGAACATCCGAAATGGCCCGCCCTGCAGGACGCGCTCTCCGGGATGAAAGCCGTGGTCGTGGCCGTCTCCGGCGGCGTCGACAGCATGCTCCTGGCCACGCTGGCTCATCGGGTCCTGCCGGGGAGAACGCTCATGGCCCACGCCCTGAGCCCGGCCGTGCCGGGGCCGTGCACCACGCGCGTCCAGAACGAGGCCCAGGCTCAAGGATGGCGATTGTCCGTGGTGGAATCCGGGGAGTTTTCCGACGAACGTTACCTGCAGAATCCCTTCGACCGCTGCTATTTCTGCAAGACCCACCTGTACGACCTGCTGAATCTGACCGCGCACGGCCTGGCCGACGATTTCGGGACGCGGCCCGTGGTGGTGAGCGGGGCCAACACCGACGACCTGGGTGAGCACAGGCCCGGCCTTACCGCCGCCCGGGAGCACGGCGTTCGCCACCCCTTCGTGGAAGCGGGCGTGGCCAAGCAAGACATCCGGGCCATGGCCGGACAGCTCGGGCTCTCCTTCGCGGACATCCCGGCCTCGCCCTGCCTGGCCAGCCGCATCTATACGGGCACGCGGGTGACGCCTGAGCTCATGACCGCCGTGTCCTTCGCCGAGGAGTCCCTGAAATCGCGCCTGGGCGTGGCGGTGCTGCGCTGCCGCGTCCTCGGCGGGGCCATGCTGGTGGAAATGCTCCCCGAGGAACGCCATCTGGCCGGACGGGACCAGCTTGCGAGGCTCCACGCCGAACTCGAGGCCCGCTTCAAGAGCATCGAAAGCGTTTCCTTGGATCCGGAGGGCTACCGGCCCGGCCGCGCCTTCAAAAAGGACGCGTCGTGACCCCTTCCCGCCCTGCCTGGACAGTATCCCCATGATTGATGCCCGCCCCGGCGCGTCCCGGGCGCGTGTTTTCGCATCCAGGAGAGACATGGCATGACCGTGGTATTCGATCATTGCCGGGCAGAGCGCATCGGCCTGCCCGAATCGGTTTTCAGCGAAGGCAAGCCCTACGAGGCGCTGGAAAAGCTCGCTTGCGAGTACGCCTCACCGGACGCGCGCCCGGTGCTCTTCACCCGGCTCGCGCCCGAGACCTACGAGCGCTTCCCCCCCGAGGTGGCGAAGGGGCTCGACTATCATCCCCTCTCCCGAACAGCCTTCAACCGCGTCTGCCCCGGACGTTCGGGAGGCCGCGTCGCCGTGGTCTCGGCCGGGACCTCCGACGGCCCCACCGCCTGGGAGGCCGCCCGCACCCTGGCCTACCTGGGCGTGGAACACACCCTCTACGAGGATTCCGGCGTGGCCGGACTGTGGCGGCTCACCAGCCGCCTGGAGGAAATCAACGCCCACCAGGCGGTGATCGTGGTGGCCGGCATGGACGCCGCCCTGGCCTCGGTGCTGGGCGGGCTCACGCCGCTGCCGGTGATCGCGGTGCCCACGCCCGTGGGATACGGCGTGGCCCAGGGCGGCGAGACGGCGCTTCATTCCATGCTCGCCAGTTGCGCCCCGGGCGTGGCGGTGATGAACATCGGCAACGGTTACGGCGCGGCCTGCGCCGCCGCCCGCATCATGAGGCTTCTGTGATGGCTGACACGTATCTGGTCGTGCGCGCCCCTTCGGGGCTTTCGGGAGACATGCTGCTCACGGGCCTGGCCCGCCTTTCCGGTACGGACCAGGCGGGCCTTGACGCCCTGTGCGGAGACCTGGGCCTGCCCCAGCTGCACGGGCGCGCCCGGATCGTGCCCCGCGCCGTGTCGGGCATCGCCGGATGGGGCCTGGAGTCGGAGCCGCCCCACGACCATGCCCACCGCCACCTGCCGGACATCGAGCGCATCATCGAAGAAAGCGCCCTCACCCCCCGGGCCAAGGAGCTCTCCCGCGCGGCGTTCGCCCTGCTGGCCCAGGCAGAGGCGTCCGTGCACGGCATCGACGCCTCCCACGTGCACTTCCACGAGGTGGGAGCGCTCGACTCCATCATGGACGTCTGCCTGTCCTGCGCGCTCTTCGACCGGCTTTCGCCGTCCAGGTTCGTCTGCGGCCCCCTGCCGGTGTGCGACGGCACGGTGCGCTGCGCTCACGGCCTGCTCTCAGCCCCGGCCCCGGCCTCGCTCAAGCTCCTGGAGGGCGTGCCGGTATACGGCATCGACTCCAGCGGCGAGACCCTCACCCCCACGGCCCTGACGCTGCTCAAGGCTTTGGGCGCTCAGTTCGGCCCCTGGCCGCCGGTGGTCGTCGAGCGCCAGGAGAGGGTCTACGGATCCAGGGTGCTGCCCGGGGTCCCCAACGGAGCGGTTTTCGTCTGGGGGAGCGCTCATTCCCTGGCCTGACCAGAAGCCTTCTCGCCGCCCTCGCTCCTCTGCCGGGATATTTTTCTTGCAAGTACCGTCAGTTGGCCTCTTGTCATTTGATGGTGTTTACTGCATTGCTCTACTACAAGAAGTATCCCGTGTTGGAGGTTGTCATGAACGGGAAAGCCAGAGCGACCAGATGGCGTGAAAGACAGGTGGCCGATGGTGGAAAACCCATAGGCGTGACCCTCACCGCCCAAGCCGCACAGGCGCTTGAATCGCTCCAGAGCGTGCGCAGGTGGTCGCAGCGGGAAGCCATTTCACTGGCTCTTGAATTCGCGGCCGGACATCCTGAGTTTCTCAGTACGCGAAATGCCCCCCCTCTCTCAATGGATGCATGCGAATTCGACTCCACTTCGCGTCGCATCGAAGACCTGGAACAACGCATCGAACAGGTCGAAGCCATGCTGGCCCGCAAGAAAGAGGAAGAGCAGCAGGCAGACCCGGAAAACGACGCCCGGGAAGCCAAGGCGGCGCTCATCGCCTTCACGGCCAAACAGATGCTCGAACATGGCGAGCGCATGTCGCGCGTCCAGCTCTACGGACTGGCCAGGCAGCACAACATGCCCGTCCCTCCCACGCAGCACGAATACAACGTCTTCATTTCCTATCACATGGACATGATCCGGGACATGATGCGCCGTTTGAGGGAGAGAACGCACTAGCGGCTCGCGAGAAGAATAACGGGAAGAGGGTTGGAGACGTAAGTCCGGCGGCGTTCGCTCCCCAGGAGCGTCGCCCGCCGCACCGCGCCGTAACGCGGCCCTATCCCTTGCGGGGAACGCCCAGCGAGACCACGTAGGTCATGCCCGCCTGTTCCGGCAGGCCCAGCACGTCCGCGGCCTCGGCGTCGAAGAACGCGCCCACGCCGCAGGCCCCGAGCCCCAGCGACTCAGCCGCCAGGTAGAGCCTGTGCCCAAGTCGCCCGGCGGCCTGGAGCGACGACCTGTATCCCCGGTCGCCAAGGCAGAGCTCCAATTCGGTGAAATCGACGAAGAACAAGACGTGCATGGCCGCGTCGCGCATCCACAACTGATCCAGGCATATGCCCGCCATCACGGGCACGATGTTGCCGTCGCGGCGAAGCCCCGAGCGCTGGCCGTGCCGGTCCAGCATGGAAAAGCCCGTCAGCAGCTGCACGGGCTCTCCCGCCAGGAGCCCCACCAGACAGGCGTCCTCCGCGCCGTGGCCCGCCGGGTGACCAAGCGGCCCGGACAGGCTCAAGAGCAGCCTGGAGACCACTCCGCCCGCCAAGGGCGTGTTCGCGTAGGCACGCCTCGAACGCCTTGTGGACATGGCTTCGAAGAGGTGCTTGCGCTCCGGCGGAGGGGGAAGGCCCGGCAGGCCGTGCCAGATAAGCCCGCGCCCCAGGCGGGAGTGCTCCACGGCGGGCGCGGCCGCCTGCGCCCGCTCCAGCCTGGCGCAGGCTTCGTGCACCGCTAGGACCTCCTCGGGCACGGTGTCGGCCAGGGCGCAGCGGCTCGCGCCGGACACGCCCTCCGGCAGGGGGCCGGGCCCGGAAGCCTGCCCGCCGGCATGAGCCGAGAACCGCACCGCGCTCAGGCAGCCCTCGCGCGAAGGGTCGACGCCCAAGAGCCTGGCCACCGCCGCATCGTCGAAATCCGTTTCCACCGCGTGGGCCGTCCTGTAGGCTCCAAGGCCCAGGGCCAGCCCTTCCACGACATGCCCGGCGTCCAGGTTCAGGTAGCGATAGGCCCTGGCCCGATATTTCCAGGCATTGCGGAAGAATATCCCCGTGACGAAGAATACGGCCTCGCCCTGCACAGCCGTCCGCTCGGGCAAGCCCAGCGATTTCGGATCGGGAAAGCCCGTGCGTAGCGGCGTCAGCCCGTGGCGGGCCACATCATAGTGGAACACCCCCGCGTCCAGCCCGTCACCGCCGGGCCAGGCCAGGTAGATCTCGCACGGGTAGAGCGCCCCGGCCGACGGACAGGCCCGGTAGAAGAACTCGCCGCCGCGCTGGGCGTTCGAACGGGTGAGCCCGGCCGCGTGGAACAACACCGCCGAAAGCCCTTCCGCGCCGAGCGCCCCCGTGGCGCCGGGCTGCATGGCGCTCCAGAGGGACACCTCGGGAAGATCGGCCTGCCGGGGCAGGTCAATGAAGTCCAGACCGGAGTATACCTTGAAGAGACTCGGCTGGTTGGTCCAGTCGAGTCCCATCCCCGAGAGCCTGCCTCTGCGGTGAGAGACGCCGAAATGGTATTTGCGTGCCCCGATCACCATATGAAGTCCTTGAGGACGCCGTAACCCGTGTACACCTGGGACAGGGCCAGGACGGCAAGCAGGGAGTTGCACAGGCCGTGCACCAGGGCCAGCGGATTTCCGGGACGGCGGTCGCGGTCGAGAATGAGGCCCGTAACCGCGCCCGAAACGGCGAGAAGGGCGATGCACAGGGCCACGGCCACGTGGGTTCCGGTGGAGAAGGGGTGGGACCAGACCAGCCAGGTCATGGACAATCCGCCGCACATGCCCGCAAAAAGTCCGCCCATGACGATCCTGCCCAATGCCACGTGCCGCTTCCACTGAAAGACGCTCTTGCGCCCAAGCACCGTGGAGGCGAAACGGGCGTATCCCAACCGCAGAACGTAGAGCGCCAAGGCCACGAGGCAGATCATGACGGCCGGATGCGCGTAGGCCATGTCCTTCTCCGGGCGGCTGGGCCGTTTCGTTTGGTTGCCAAGCCTCTTCCCGCCGGGTAATGATGACTTCCCCAAGCGCCTCTTCATTGGGACGGGCGGGGAATCATTGAATTTCTACGTGACATAATGACTATTGGCAACCAGTTCTTCGATATGACGATGCGCTCCGTGCTGGCTGGCCGCCCCCTTGCGGGCGAAGCCCTGGAACGCTTCACGCTGGCCGTGGCCCAGGCTTCCGGTCCTGCCCTGGACGAACTCCTCGCGGCCGCCCGCTCCATGCGCGTGGAGCGCCTGGGACGAGAAGTGAGCCTGTGCGCCATCGTCAACGCCAAGAGCGGGCGCTGTTCGGAAAACTGCGCCTTCTGCGCCCAGTCCGCCCACTTCGAGACCGACGCCCCGGTACACCCCTTCATGGAGCCCGCCGAGGTGGCCCGCGCGGCCCGGGCCATGCGGGACATGGGGGCGCGCCGCTTCGGCATCGTCACCAGCGGACTCACCCCATCAGGGGAGGACTTCCGGCGACTGGTCGAATCCGTACGGGCGGTGGCGGCGCTGGGCATGGAGGCCGACGCTTCCTGCGGGGTGCTCGGCCGCGCCCAGTTCGAGGAGCTCAAGGCGGCGGGCCTCAAGGCATACCACCACAACCTGGAGACCGCGCGCAGCTTCTTTCCGCAGATATGCACCACCCACGACTACGAAGAGGACGTCCAGGCCGTGCGCGACGCCGTGGCCGCCGGGCTCTATGTCTGCTCGGGCGGCATCTTCGGCCTGGGCGAAAGCTGGAACCAGCGCGCCGAACTGGCCGTGACCCTGCGCGAACTCGGCGTCCCCTCGGTGCCGGTCAACTTCCTGAGTCCCATTCCGGGCACGCCCATGGGCTCGCGCACCCCCATGGCCCCCGAGGAAGCCCTCAGGATCGTGGCCCTTGTGCGATTCATCCTGCCGAACGCCCACATCCGCATCTGCGGCGGACGCCAGACCGTGTTCGGGCAGCAGCGCGGCCTCGAGCCGCTGGAGGCCGGAGCCAGCGGGCTCATGATCGGCGACTACCTGACCACCGGGGGCCTGGACGCTGCAGCCGACCGCCAGGGCATCCTGGATGCGGGCTGGGAGATCGAGGATGCCCACGATGATTGAGGAGCGCTATCGGTCCGCCCTTGCGGGACTCAGGTCCATCCACAGGCTGCGCGCCACCAGGACGTTCGACCCGCAGCGCCAAGACCTGCTCAACGCATCCTCCAACGACTATCTGGGGCTCGCCCGCCATCCCGCCTGCATCGAGCGGGCCTGCGAGTTCGCCCGAACCTGGGGCGCGGGCTCGGCCTCATCCCGGCTCATCTGCGGCACCCTGCCCCCCCACGAGGCCCTGGAGGCCAGGCTGGCCCGCCTCAAGGGCAGCGAGGCCGCCCTGGTCATGAGTTCCGGGTTCCAGACCAACGCCTCCGCCCTGGCCGCCCTGCTGGATCGCCAGATACTGGAGGCCGAGCCCCTGGTCTTCTCGGACAAGCTGAACCACGCCAGCATGCACGAGGGCTGCCGCCTGGCCGGAGCGCGCCAGCTCCGCTACCGCCACCTGGACATGGACCACCTGGAGATGCTGCTGGCCAAAAACGCCTCCCTGCCGGGACCGCGCTTCATCATCTCCGAGACCGTGTTCTCCATGGACGGCGACCGAGCCGACATCCCGGCCCTGGCGGCCCTGGCCGCGCGGCACGGGGCCTTCCTCTACCTGGACGAGGCCCACGCCGTAGGCGTGCTGGGCGCGGGCGGCCTCGGCCTGGCAGCCGGAGTGCCCATCGAGAACGGCCTGGTCATGGGCACGTGCAGCAAGGCCCTGGGCAGCTACGGGGCCTATGTGTGCTGCTCGAAAACGGTGCGCGAATACCTGGTGAACCGCGCCCCGGGATTCATTTTTTCCACAGCCCTCCCCCCGGCGGCCCTGGGAGCCACGGACGCGGCCCTGGACCTGATCGGCTCCATGGACGCCGAGCGCGCCCACCTGCTGGCCCTGGCCGACCGGCTGAGAAACGCCCTGGTCACGGCCGGGCTGGACACGGCGGGGTCCACCACCCAGATCGTGCCCGTGCTGGCCGGGGAGGAGTCCCGGGCGCTCGAGGCCATGCGCGCCCTCGAATCCGAAGGCATCCTGGCCGTGGCCGTGCGCCCGCCCACCGTCCCTCCCGGCGGCAGCAGGCTCAGGCTCTCGCTCACCGCGCGCCACACCGCGGCCGACGTGGACCGGCTGGCGGAAGCGGTGATCCGGGCCCTCAAGGAATCCGCATGAGCACCCGCGCGAAGACCGGCGCGGCCGTCCGGCCGCTCGGACGCAGAGGCCGCGCATGAGCCGCCCGCGTATCGTCTTCGTGCACGGCTGGGCCTTCGGCCCGTCCTTCTGGGAGCCGTTGCGCGCCGGACTTGCCGACTACCCATCCACCACCGTGGACCTGGGGTTCTTCGGCCCCGAGGCGCTTGTGCTGCCCGAAGGGTCTTTCGTTGGCGTGGGCCACTCTTTGGGCGTGCTCTGGCTGTTGCGCCACGCCGCGCCCCGGATGCGGGCGCTTGCGAGCCTGGGCGGCTTCGCCCGCTTCGCCGTGCCCGCCGGGCCGGTACGGGCCATGCGCCGGGGGCTTTCGCGCGACGCAACCGCCGTGCTCACGGCCTTCTACCGCACCTGCGGGCTCGCTCCCGAACGAAGTCCGTCCATGGCCGGCGCGCGTCCGGAACGCCTGGCCGAGGGCCTCGACTGGCTGCTCGGCTGGGACGAGACCGCGTCCCTGGCCGCGTTCCCCGGCCCCTTGCTGGCTCTGGCCGCGCCGGACGACGCCGTGGTGCCCGAGACGCTCAGCCGGTCGAGCTTCCCCCAAGGACTTGCCGTGCTCCCGGGATTCCCCGGCGGGGGCCACGCCTTTCCGGCAACCCGGGCGCAAGAATGCGCCCAGGCCGTGAGGGCCTTCCTGGAGACTCTGTGAACCGCCAGGTCCGCATCCGCGAGGCGTTCGGCAAGGCCCACGCCTACGACGCCCACGCAGCGCCCCAGGCCGCAACGGCCGTCAGGCTCGCCGAACTGATCGCCGAACGCGGCTGGTCGGAGGGCGCCCGCGTCCTGGACATGGGCTGCGGCACCGGGGCCCTGGCCGCCGCGCTTTTTTCCCGCGCGCGCCCGGGCCTGTACCTCTGCGCGGACATCTCCCCGCCCATGCTCGCACGCGCCCGGACCAAGCTCGCCACGGCCTCGCCCGCTCCGCTCTTCGCGGCCATGGACGCGTCCCTCCCGGCGCTCAAACCCCGCTTCCACCTGGCGGCCTCCAACATGGCCCTGCACTGGACTCCGGACATGGCAGCCGCCCTGGCCGGACTCTGGGAACTGCTGCTGCCGGGCGGCGTGCTGGCCGTGGCTGTTCCCGGTGAAGGCACCTTTCGGGCCTGGCGCGAGGCCCACGAACGCAGGGGCCTCTCCTGCGGGCTGCAGGATTTCCCCTCGGCCAGCGCCCTGGCCGGTCTTTTTCCCGCAACGCCGCACATCACCGAAGAGCACCATCCGCTCACCCTTTCCCACGCCCTGGACCTGCCCCGGCACCTGAAGCGCGTGGGCGGGTTCGTGCCGCGTTCCGGGCACGTTCCCCTGGCTCCGGCCGACTTCCGCGCGGTGCTGAACGACCTGGACACGCGCAGGCCCGCCATGGGCTACCACGTGCTCTACGCCCTGGCCTTCAAGGCTCCCCAGGAGTAAACTCCACGCCATGAACGGATACTTCGTCACCGGAACCGACACCGGCGTGGGCAAGACTGTGCTCAGCGCCCTTCTGTGCCAAGCTCTGAACGCCCACTATTTCAAGCCCTTCCAGACCGGGCAGGACTCTGATACCGACACCGTGGTCCGGCTCGCGGGGCTTGCGCCCTCGCGCGTCACCCCTCCGGCCGTGCACCTCGACGCGCCGCTGGCTCCCAGCCAGGCGGCCGAGAAGCAGGCCCAGACACTTGACATCGCGTTCATCGCCCTTCCCCACACGGACCGGCCGCTGATCGTCGAAGGCGCTGGCGGGGCGCTGGTCCCCATCGCTCCGGGCCAGGACATGGCGGAACTCATGATCCGCTTCGGCCTGCCGGTCATCGTGGCCGCCCGGTCGGGCCTGGGCACGCTCAACCACACCCTGCTCACCCTGGAGGCCCTGCGCCTGCGCGGCCTGGACGTGGCCGGGGTGGCCCTGATCGGCGAGCCCAACCCCGAGAACCGCCGGGACATCGAACGCCTGGGCAAGATCCCCGTCATCATCGAGCTGCCCGTGCTCGACCCGCTCACGCCCGAGACCCTGCGCGCCTCGCAGGCCTCGCTCACGCTCCCGCCCAAGCCCGAAGCCGCGGACGTGGCCGGGTGGGACCGCGCCAACGTCTGGCACCCCTTCACCCAGGCCCGCACCGCTCCCGCCCCGCTGCAGGCCGTGCGGGGCCGGGGATCGCGCCTGTTCACCGCCGACGGACTGGAGATTGTGGACCTGGTGTCCTCCTGGTGGGTGAACGCCCACGGGCACGCCCATCCGGACGTGGCCCGGGCCATCGCCCGGCAGGCGTCGGTGCTGGAGCAGGCCCTGTTCGCCGACTTCACCCACGAGCCCGCCGCGCGCCTGGCCCACGAACTGTGCGCCCTCCTGCCCGGCGGCCTCGAGCGGGTCTTCTTCTCCGACAACGGCTCCACCGCAGTGGAAGTGGCCGTGAAGATGGCCCACCAGTACTGGCGCAACCAGGGCCGTCCCGAGCGCAACCGCTTCGCGGCCTTCGAGGGCGGCTACCACGGCGACACCGTGGGGGCCATGTCGGTAGGGCTCACCAGCGGATTCTACAAGGGTTTCGAGCCGTTGACCTTCGGCGTGGACTTCCTGCCCTACCCGGCCACCTGGCACGGGGACGAGAGCGTCGAGGAGAAGGAAAACCGCGCCCTGGCGGTGCTTACGAACTACTTCACCGTGCACGCCGGGACCGTGGCCGGAGTGGTCCTTGAACCCCTGGTGCAGGGGGCCTCGGGCATGCGCATGGCACGGCCCGGCTTCGTCGCGGCCGTGGCGGAGCTTACCCGCCGGGCCGGGGGACTGGTCATTTTCGACGAGGTGATGACCGGCTTCGGGCGTACGGGAACCATGTTCGCTTGCGAGCAGGCCGGGGTCGCGCCGGACATCATCTGCCTGGCCAAGGGCCTCACCTGCGGGTTCCTGCCCATGTCCGTCACCGTGGCCACGGACGCCATCTATCAGGCGTTCCTGGGCGAAGGGTTCGACCGCGCCCTGGCGCACGGCCATTCGTTCACGGCCAACCCCCTGGGCTGCGCCGCCGCCCTGGCCGGGCTTACGCTTTTCCAGGAAGAATCGACTCTGTCACGAATCGCCGCCCTGGAGCGGGTCCATAAGGCCCGCCTCACGGCCCTGGCGGATCATCCCAGGCTGCACATGCCCCGCTGGCGGGGGTCCATCGGCGCGGTGAACGTCACAGGGGAGTCACAGGGATACGAGGCCCAGATCGGCCGCCGTCTTCAGTTGTATTTCCGCGAGCGTGGATTCTACGCCCGGCCCATGGGGGACGTGTTCTACATATTGCCGCCCTATTGCCTGACGCAGGACGAACTCCACCGCGCCTACGACGTGCTGGAGGACGGGCTGCGCGAGCTCGCCTGACGCCACAAAAAAAAGCCCGGACAGCCGCAGGGCCGTCCGGGCTCACTCATCACATATATGGGATTCCAAAGGGGCGAAGCCCCTTTGGCCGCCGGAGGCGTCCTCCCCTCCCTTACCCCTCGTACCTGCGCGTCTGGGCGAACGCGCCCCACATGGCCACCAGGCCGACCACCAGGATCACCGCGTCGCGGATCAATGTCTCGCGCCCCACGGCCTGCGTGCCGCCGAAGCAGCCGCAGTCCACGTCCAGGCCGCGCGCCATGGCCCAGCCCATGGCTCCGATGAACGTGAGCATCAGCGCGCTGAGCACCACGGACGCGCCCCGGGCCAGGGTGTTGGCCATAAGCGCCAGTCCGCAGACCACCTCCACTGCGGGCAGGATGATGGCCGCCCCGTAGACCATCTTGGCCGGGAGCAGCTGATAGTTGAATATGTTGGCCGCGAACCCTGCCGCGTCGCCCATCTTGAGCGCTCCGGCGTAGACGAACACGGCCCCGAACACCAGGCGGCTGAGCATCCAGACGGTACGCATCACTGCCCCTCCACCGGGCCGCCCGCGGCCTTCCATCCTTCCATTCCCTCGGGCATCACCGAAAGGGCCGAGAACCCCGAGGCCTTCAGCCCCTCGGCCAGATCGCGGCTCTTGGGACAGGCCAGGTTGCCGCAATAGACGATCAGGGGCTTGTCCTTGGCCAGGCCGGACACGGCCGCGTCCAGGCCCATGAGCAGGGCGTCGGCGGAGATGTTCACCGCGCCGGGGACGTGCTCCATGGCGAATTCGTCCGGGTCGCGGGCGTCCACGAAGAGCTGGCCGTCCGCCTTCAGGGCCGCAATGGCCTCGGCCGGGGTCAGCACCGCAAGGCCCTTGCGTGTGGTCTCCTCCACCTTCTTGGCCGTGAAATCGGCCCACCAGGGGAGCGGCTCGGGCCTGCCGACGTTGACAAGCCACGCCGCCATGACCGATATGATGAGAAGTACAACGAATTCCGGCCATGCGGGCCGGCGAACCTGATGCAGCATGTGACGCCTCGCTCCACGGTTTGTCGGCCCCTGCCTAGAGGAAAACGTGCGGAAACTCAACGCCCTGTTGGACTACTTCCGGTTTGTCCTGACACACTCCTTGGGAGGTCCCATGCCCCAGAACAGCATCCAGCCCATCGACATCGACGCCGACACCGCCAAGAACATGCTCGACAAGGCCCCGTTCGGCGGCACCACGGTGCTGGATGTGCGCCAGAACTGGGAATACGAGGAACTCCACCTGCCTGGAGCCAAGCTCGTGCCGCTTGGCGAACTGGACAGCCGGCTGGAGGAAATCCCACGCGACAAGCCGATCCTGGTATACTGCCGCTCCGGCAAGCGCAGCACTGCCGCGGCGTCGCTGCTGGCCGGGCAGGGCTTCAAAGACATATTCAACATGCTGGGCGGCATCATGGCCTGGGTTGGGGCGGGGGCCGTGGGCGCGCCCGAGAGCGGCATGCAGTACCGTCGCGGCGACGAATCCCCCGACGAGATGCTGGCCCTGGCCTTCGCCATGGAGCGCGAGCTTGGCGCTTTCTACCTGGGCCTGGCCGACGCCTCGCCGGACCCGGAACTCAAGGCCACCTTCGCGCGCCTGGCCGGATTCGAGGACAAGCACAAGGTGGTGGTCTACCACCTCTACAAGTCGATCCACCCGCAAAGCGCCTCCATCGAGGATCTGGCGGCCAGGGCAACGGCCACGGTTCCGGAGGGAGGACGCGAGGCGCAGGAGATCCTGGGGGACACCCAGGGGTTCGACTCGCCCCGCGACGCCCTGGAAATGGCCATGGGAATCGAGGCCCAGGCCCTGGACCTGTACACGCGCTACGCCGCCGCGGCCACGGCGCAGGATACCCGAGAGGCCCTGCTCACCCTGGCCAAGGAGGAACGAGGCCATCTGCGCGCGCTCGGAACGATGCTGGACAGGGTGGGGGGAGCGAAAGAGTAGGAAAGCCTCAGGCGACCAAAGGAACGAAGTTCCTTTGGAATCCTTTATAGCTTCGCGGGAAGCACTGGGAACACGCCAGCGAGGGAAAGAGACTCTTTGTCCCTTGCTTTCTTCATGGTTTCGCATACATCCGCGCATGCAGGCGTTCGGCCGAGCAAACTCATGCAAAACAAGGATTGAACATGGAACCCGTGAATTTCATCATGAACGTACTCTGGCTGGTGCTGGGCGGCGTGGTCATGGGCATCGGCTGGTGCCTTGCCGGGCTCATCATGGCCCTGACCATCATCGGCCTGCCGTGGGCGCGCTCCTGTTTCGTCATCGCCAGGCTGGCCTTCTGGCCCTTCGGCAAGGTGATCGTGGACCGCCAGTTCGTGCAGGGCTACCACGACGCGGGCACGGGCCCGCTGGGCTTTCTCGGCAACGTGATCTGGTTCGTGTTCGCGGGGTGGTGGCTGGCCGTGGGGCACATCATGTCGGCGGTGGCCAACTTCGTGTCCATCATCGGCATCCCCTTCGGCATTCAGCACCTGAAGCTGGCGCTTCTGTCGCTTGCGCCGGTGGGCAAGACAGTGGTGGACAAGCCGGATTGTAGGATTTGCCAGTAGCTTCTCCGACCCTGTGATTCAAAACGGCTCCTGGATTCCCGGAGCCGTTTTCATTTGCAAGCACCATTCCCGTTCAATGACGAAACAATAAAGATGCGAGAATCAGGTCATGCACATTCTTCACCGAAACATCCGTACACAGGCATGATACTCGATTATTCAGAATCGGCTTTCTCCAACTTCATATTGCACATATAAAGACATGTTGCATTCAATATGCTGAAATATACTGGTGATAAGTGCGCGCTATAATATATAATATCTTCCAGTGTTTTCAATTGAACATGCATACGAACATCATATATCATGGCAAGCAGCACGTTAACAAAAACAGTAGGGATAAAATTAAGGACAAAAATACTCGCTACACAAATACTTAGATTTGAATAATAACATTTTCTTTGTTCTTTAATATTATTTAACATCTTATTTGTAATCACAGAATAATATATCATTGTCAAAAAACAATCAAATGGAGTCATCGGAATAAATAACACATCCAGAAAACTCCTCACAAACATTGCCAGCTCATAAAAAATAAAAAAAGACACTGTTTTGTCAAAAAATCCTGACAGCCTTCTGACTACATTATGAAATGAAATTTTCCGCTCCGCAGACATCTCGGTAAACACGGAATAAAATGACAAATACAGAATATACCTAACAAATAAAGCGACATACAACCAATTATATCTTCCGCTCCACATCATGTCATTCTTCGGATTAAGATACAAATAATAACCAAACATCTTGTTCCAAAACAATCCATCATACACTATGGATATCGCAACATAAACAATATATGCAAATGCAGTTCTTCTACTAGCACCAACAATTATATTCACAGTATTGCCCCTATTTCATAAAACCCTGCCGTGCGTGATAATGATTTACTTTTCGGCATTAAGATTTACCACCACAGGTAGGTCGCCACAACCATAACTGACTCAACAGGTTGGGTCAGGACGCAAAAAAAGACTGCCAGCCCCTCTGGCACACACGCATCCATTCGATATTTTTAATTTAAAAACAAATTGCTACAGAGAAAAGTCACACGACAAGGTTGATTTATCGCATGAACAAACGGACAGGAGCCGCATTATCAGGCCAAAAGAAGCAGGTACTCCTGGTTCCCCTTGGGCCCCTTCACCCCGGCCGGAACCATCCCGGCCGGTTCCATTCCGAGCTCCCGCGCCGCCGCTTCCACCATCTGAACGGCCAGCATGCGAAGCCCCTCGTCTCGCACCACGCCCTTGTCCGTCTGGCCCGGCCCAAGCTCGAACTGCGGTTTGACCAGCGCCACTATCCGCCCGCCAGGCTTGAGGAACTGCCGGACCGCCGGAAGAACCTTGGTAAGCGAGATGAACGACACGTCGATCACGCAGATATCCACTGTCTCGGGGATCAGGTCCGGCGAAGCCAGGCGGAAGTTGACCCCCTCCAGGCTCACCACGCGTGGGTCGGCGCGCAGCTTCTCGTGCAGCTGGCTCTTGCCCACGTCCACGGCGTAGACCTTGGCCGCGCCGTGCTGCAGCAGGCAGTCGGTGAATCCGCCGGTGGAGGCCCCCACGTCCAGGGCGACCATGCCGGTCACGTCCAGCTTGAAGTGCTCCAGGGCGGAGAGAAGCTTGTAAGCCCCCCGGCTCACGAAACGCTCGGGTTCGGACAGAGCGAGCACCGCCGTGGCCGGAAGCATGCGCCCGGGCTTGTCCAGGCGTTCGCGCCTGCCGTCTTGTTCCAGAAACACAAGCCCGGCCATGACCAGGCGCTTGGCCCGCTCGCGGCTTTCGGCCAGGCCCTGTTCGACCAGGAGCTGGTCGGCCCTGAATTTGGGATTCGCCATGGTTCTTGCCTGCCAGCCGGGGCTGGGCTAAAAGTGGCGGTGTGAAAATCACGCCGCATCAAATCGTCGTCGCGAAGTCCGGCCGCCAATGGCGCAGCCGCCGGGAACACCAGCCATGAGCCCGAAATTCCACGCTGCCCAGGGCGCGGTCAGCGCGGCCCTGCTCTACCCGTTCATGGGCTCGGATGCGATCATCTTCGGCCTGACGGTGTTCTTCATCGACCTGGACCACATTATTCCGTTCGTGCGCGACTGCAAAAGCCTGAACATCCGCCGCTTCTTCGAATACCACCGCGTGGTGCCGGACATTCCGGACTACCTGGCCCTGGCCTGGTTCCACACGCTGGAGTTCTTCCTGCTGCTGTTCGTGTTGGGCTTCTGGCACCATCAGTTCTGGGTGATGCTGGCGGCATGCCTGTTCCACATCTCCTTCGACGTGGTCAAGGCGTTCCAGATGGGCAAGCCCAACATCCGGGCTTTCTCGGTGGTGGAATACCTCATCCGGCGCAAGGGAATGACCACCAGGCACGTCGTCTAGTGTGACGTCCGCCAGAACCAGGACTCCAAATGAAAAACGGCCCCGCGAAGGGGCCGTCTCATTTCCGGGCCGTTTTCGCCGCGATCTATTTCCTGCTGGCCAGATTCAGGCGCGCCACCACCTTCTCGGCGGCCTTCACCGTGTACTCCTCGGGGGAGAGGCGCTCCTTCTCCGAGGCGTCGATGACGAGTTCCGGCAGGTTGGTCAGGTCCTTTTTGGGCGTGATGCCGTACTCGGGCGGGAAGGTGTCCGTGAAGTACATCTCCTGGAACCCGGCGAACTTCATGCTGTGGGCGGTGGCGTCCAGGATGGCGATCTCGGAGGATTCGATGAGGCCCAGTTCCTTGGCCCGGATGAGCCCGGCCACGCATTCGCCGCCCTGGGTGCAGCTGATGTGCCCGTGGCGGTTGGCCAGGAGCATGCCCTCCACGATGGCCTGCTCCTCCACCTGGATCACCTGGAAGGAGCCGGGGCCGCCGATCTTCTCGTACTGTTCGGCGAAATGCTTCACGCGCGGGAAGCTGACGGGGTTGCCGATCATGGCCGCCTGGGCCACGCTCGCCTGCACCTTCACCGGCTCGAACACGCGCTTGGCCGGATCGTCGGCGGCGTAGTAGCGGTACACCGGGTCGGCGTGGGCGGACTGCACCCCGAAGATGCGCGGCAGCGACGGAATGATGCCCAGGCGCTGGAGCTTCAAGAAACCGCTCATGACGGCGGTGACGTTGCCCGCGTTGCCGATAGGCACGAACACGGCCTTGCGGTAGGTATCCCAGTCGTACCACTGGGCCACCTCGAAGGCGTAGGACTCCTGGCCCAGGATGCGCCAGGCATTCTTGGAGTTGAGAAGCGCCACGCGGTAGTTGTCGGCCAGGTGCTCCACCACCTTCATGCAGTCGTCGAACACGCCGGGCACTTCCAGCACCGTGGCGCCGCTGCCCAGGGGCTGGGAGAGCTGCTGCGGCGTGACCTTGCCCTGGGGCAGGATCACCACGGACTTGATGGGGCCGCCCACGTAGGCGGCGTACAGCGCCGCGGCGGCCGAGGTGTCGCCGGTGGAGGCGCACACGGTGAGCACGCTGTCCCAGCCGTTCTCGCGCACCAGGTTCTTCAGGTAGCTGAAGGCACAGGCCATGCCCCGGTCCTTGAAGGAGGCCGAGGGGTTCTGGCCGTCGTTCTTGAAGGCCATGGGCGTGCCCAGATAATCGGACAGGGCCGGGCTGGCCTCGATGATGGGGGTGTTGCCCTCGCCCAGGTAGACGATGTCCTTAGGCTCCAGGATGGGGGCCATGAGCTCGTAGAAGCGGAAGATGCCGCGAAGAGGCGTGGTCTTGGAGGCCGCGCGCTTGTCGAAGAGCGATTTCCAGTACACCGGCGGATTCTCGGCCAGGGAGTCGAACCAGGTGTCCTCCAGCAGGAACACGCCGCCGCACTTGGGGCAGGTGTAGTGGAGTTCGCCCACCGCGAAGCGCTCTTCGCAGCCCAGGCAGAAATATTCCATGTTTCCGCGATATGTGGGGAAGTCGTTGGTCGTCATGGTCTGTCCTTCGAATGATTCGTGGAGTTGCGGAACCTGATACCCTTGGTGGCGTCAAATGCCAAGCATGGTCACCATTTGGCGGGCGGTGGGCCAGGCGGCGCGGGCGGCCATGGCCAGCATGCCGCCGCCGAGGCCCGTCTTGACCACGAAGCCCAGCACCCGGCCCCACATGGCGCCCTTGGCGGCGTGCCAGGCTTCATGGGCGGGGCGGCCGTGCAGGCGCTCGAACACGAAGCAGCCCACATAGGCTCCGCCGACCGCGCCGATGAGCGCCCCGAAGCCCAGCAGGAAGGGGGCGCAGAAGATGGCCCCGGCGATGGCCCCGATGAAGGCCCCTATGTTGCCCTTGCTCGATCCGCCGTATCTCTTCGCGCCGTAGAACTGCGCGCCGAATTCGATGATCTCGCCAAGCGTAGCGAAGGCGATGAGCGGGCCGTAGAAGCCCCAGCCGAGCTGAAGGCCCGGGTGGATGACGCCCCACACCCAGGCCAGCCCCAGGATGATCCAGTTGGCGGGAAGCCCCAGGACGTTGAGCCCCAGCACGGCCAGCAGGACCAGGATGTAGAGGGATGCGAAGACGTATTCCATGACTGCTCCCCGCCTACTCAGGCTCCCGGTTGTCCACCACGCGCTGGGCCTTGCCCTCGCTCTTGGGCAGGGTGTTGTGCTCCACCAGGTCCACCTTGGGAGTCACCAGTATCTCGTCGCGCAGCTTGTGGGCGATCTTCTGCTTGAGGGCGTTGAGCGAGCGCATGTCCTCCACGAAGTACTCCTCCTTGACCTCCACCTTGATGCGGATCTGGTCGATGGGACCTTCGCGGTACAGCTCGATCAGGTAGTTCTGGCCCACCTCGGGCAGGCTCATGAGCACCTGTTCGATCTGCATGGGATAGATGTTCACTCCCTTGATGATGATGAGGTCGTCGGAGCGGCCGGTGATGCGGTCGATGCGCACGTGGCTGCGGCCGCAGGGGCAGCCGCCCGGCAGGATGCGGGTCAGGTCGCGGGTGCGGTAGCGCACGATGGGCATGCCCTCGCGGCACAGGGTGGTCAGCACCAGTTCGCCCACTTCGCCGGGAGCGACCGGCTCAAGCGTCTCCGGGTCAATGATCTCGGCCAGGTAGGCGTCTTCCCACAGGTGCATGCCGTTTTGTTCCGGGCACTCGAAGGCCACGCCCGGGCCGTTCATCTCGGAGAGGCCATAGGAGTTGAACGCCCTGAACCCGAAGATGTCCTCCAGGCGGCGGCGTGTCTCCTCCGAATACGGCTCCGCGCCCACCAGGGCGATGCGCACCCCGAGGCTTTTGGGGTCGATGCCCTGCTGCGCGCAGAAGTTGGCCAGGTACAGGGCGTAGGACGGGATGATGTGCAGGGCCGTGACCTTGAAATCCTGGATGAGCTTCAGCTGCCGCTGGGTGTTGCCCGCGCCCATGGGGATGGCCAGGCAGCCCAGCCGCTCCGCGCCGTAGTGCATGCCGAGCCCGCCGGTGAACAGGCCGTAGCTGGTTGTGTTCTGGAACACGTCGTTTGGTCGCATGCCGGTCATGTGCATGCAACGCGCCACCATGGAGGACCACCAGCAGATGTCGGACGCGGTGTGGTAGACCACGGTGGGGGTGCCGGTGGTGCCGGAAGAGACGTGCATGCGCACCATCTTCTCGGTGGGCACGGTGTTGAGCCCGTCAGGGTAGGAGTCGCGCAGGTCCTGCTTGGTGGTGAAGGGCAGGCGGCGCAGGTCGTCCAGGGTCTTCACGTCCTCGGGGCGAACGCCGTGCCCGGTAAACTTGCGGGAATAGAGCCTGGAGCGGGCCGCGCGCTCGCAGGTGGTGCGCAGACGCGAGAGTTGCAGGCGGGAAATCTCGTCTCGGGAAAGGGACTCGGCTTTGTCGTAATACATGCGCTCTGCCTTCGCGGCGTTTCGCCGCCCATATCCAGGCCGGCAGCACGCCCATGTCATAACCATAAGGGATTCCAAAGGGGCTGGCCCCTTTGGCCGCCGGAGGCTTCTTCGCTGCTCAGTCAGCCTCTCCAGCCTATTCCCCGTATTCCGAGGGCGGCGGGATGTCCGTCGGGTTCTCGAACGACGTGGACTCCCGGAAGAAACGCAGCTTGACCATGCCGGTGGGGCCGTTTCGCTGCTTGCCGATGATGATCTCGGCCACGTTGTCGTCGGGGGTCAGCTCGTCCTTCTTCTTGTAGGCGGCCTCGCGGTACAGGAAGATGATCATGTCCGCGTCTTGCTCGATGGCGCCCGATTCGCGAAGGTCGCTCATCATGGGGCGCTTGTCGCTACGCTCTTCCACCTTGCGGTTGAGCTGGGAGAGCGCGATGACCGGCACGTGCATTTCCTTGGCCAGGGCCTTCAGGTTCCGGGAGATGTCGGAAATTTCCTGCTCGCGCGAGTCCACGCGGCGAGCCGAGCGCATGAGCTGCAGGTAGTCCACCACCACCAAGCCCAGGCCGTGTTCGGCCTTCAGGCGGCGGCAGCGGGCGCGCACCTCCATGGTGGAGAGGGCCGGAGTGTCATCCACGAAGATGGGCGCGGGAGAGAGCGCGTTGGCCGCCTCGTAGAGCCTGGCCCAGTCGGTGTCGTCCAGGCGGCCCTTGCGCAGCTTGGAAAGGTCTACCTTGCCCCAGCAACAGAGCATGCGCATCATGATCTGCTCTTTGCTCATCTCCAGGGAGAAGACGGCGGTGGGGGTGGTGTACATGCAGGCCGCGCGCATGGCCAGGTTCATGGCGAAGGCGGTCTTGCCCATGGAGGGGCGGCCCGCGATGATGATCAGGTCGGAGGGCTGCAGGCCGGCCGTGTACTCGTCGAAGGAGTAGTAGCCGGTGGGCACGCCCGTGACCACTTCCTTGTTCTCCACGCGCTTGGTGAGCTGCTCGAACACCTGCTCCACCAGGACCTTGCTGGAGCTGAGCACGCCGGTCTTTTTGGAGTCGGAGATGGCGAACACGGCCTGTTCGGAGGCGTCCAGCAGGGCGTCGGTGTCCTCGGCCCCGTCGAAGACCTTCTCGATGATGTCGGAGGCGGTGGAGATGAGGCGGCGCTTGACGGACTTGTCGCGCACGATCTCGGCGTGGTGGGTGGCGTTGGCCGCGCTCACCGTGGAGGAAGCCAGCTCCGCCAGGTACACGGGGCCGCCCACCTCGTCGAGCTTGCCCATGCGGGAAAGCTCGTCTGCCAGGGTGACCAAATCGACGGCCACGGAGCGGCGGTTGAGCTCCAGGCAGGCCTGATAGATAGAGCGGTGCACTGGGGAATAGAAGTCGTCCTCCCCCAGGATGTCGATGAGATTGTGGAGCGTGGAATTCTTGAGGAGAATCCCCCCCAGCACGGACTGTTCGGCCTCCGGGCTGTGCGGGGGAACGCGGCGAAGGAGATCGCCGGAGACCCGTTCCAAAGTCTGCGGGGCGAGCTGGCCGTCAGGCTCGCCCGCCCCGCGACGGGTCTTACGCTTCGGCTTCGGCGGACTGCTGTCCACTTTCTTCAGCCGCGGTTTCTTCGATGAGTTTCTCGCCCTGACGGCAGACCATCACGCGGATGGTGCCGCGCACGTCGGCGTGGAGCTTCACTTCCACTTCGTGCACGCCGATGGAGCGGATGGGATCGTCCAGGACGATCTTCTTGCGGTCCACGACGATGCCCTGGGCCTCGAGGCCGTCGGCGATCATGGCCGAGGTGACGGAGCCGTACAGCTTGTCACCCTCGCCCACGCGCACTTCGATGGTCACGGTGGCGCCGGCGATCTTGGAGGCCAGGTCGGACGCGGAGGAACGCAGGGAGTCCATCTTGGCCTGGAGCTTCTTGCGCTCCAGCTCGAAGACCTTGAGGTTGGACTTGCTGGCCATCATGGCCAGGCCCTGGGGGATCAGATAGTTGCGGCCGTAGCCGGGCTTCACGGCGACGATGTCGCCAAGTTTGCCCAGGTTTTCCATATCGGCGCGCAAAATGAGTTTCATGGCTGCCATGGCTTAACTCCTACTGCATCTTCTTGAGAAGTTCGGCGCTGTGGGTGGCCGTGTAGTAGATGAGGGCCATCTGGCGTGCGCGCTTGATCTGGGTGGTGAGCCTGCGCTGGCACTTGGCGCAGGTGCCGGTGATGCGCCGGGCGATGATCTTGCCGCGCTCGGTGATGAAGTCGCGCAGGATGTCGGGGCGCTTGTAGTCCAGGGGCAGGTTCTTGTTGGCGCAGAACCGGCAGAACTTTTTCTTGGGGGTGAATTTCTTCTTGAAGGACATGGATTAGGCCTCCACGGGAGCGGCGGGCACGAACTTGTCGGCCAGCTTGACGGTGACGAACTTGAAGATGCCGTCGGTGATGCGCACGATGCGCTCCAGCTCGGCGACAGCCTTGCCGGGGGCGGCGTACTCCATGCGGACGTACTGGCCGCGCACGAACTTGCGCACCGGATAAGCCAAGTCCTTGGTTCCCCAGTCGTCGACGGTCAGCATGGAGCCTTCTTCGCGCTCGATGATGCCGACCATGGTGTCGATGACGGTCTTCTTGCTTTCCGCGTTGAGCTCGGGGCTCAAGAGCAGAAGCGTCTCATACTTCCTCATGTGATCCTCCTTTTGGGCTGTGGCCCTTCCCCCTGAGGCAGGGGAAGAGCAAGGCGAACGGGGATGATTAGGCGAGTTTGGAGGGGGTGTCAAGACCGAGAGCGCGTTCCGAGGCAAAGTCATCACCCCAGCGGAGGCGAACCAAGGGCGGCACGCAGCACGCACTCCCCATTCGTGGACATCATTCAACCACGATCGTATTGTAAACCGTCTCCTGCGACGGGATAGTCGGCGACAGGCTGCTGTACACGGCTCGTCTGAGAACTCTTTCACGGTCAAAAACGATCACCACCGTATAGGCTTCCGAGGCATCGCCGCCTCTCATGGTCAGTGTCGTCCTGGGACCATCCGCACTCAACGTCGCAGAGCCTAAATCCGACAGGTCACTAAAAACAGATCGCGGAACAAAGAGTGATTTTCCGTCAACAAACAGGTCAATGCCGTCAACAACGCTGCACGGAAATCTGCTATACGTGCAGCTCGACATTTTCTTTTCCGGCCAGGGGTCACCCGCCTTGCCGATATCGACTTCATGCGTGGTAACTCTTACGCGCGCCTTTGAGTAACCAATGGAACATTCAAGTACGATCTCTCCTTGACTGAAAACTTGAACGCCCTCAGCGGCCACCGATTGGCACTCTGAGGCGATAAAAACCAGGAGGGATAAATACAAAAAATATTTGCTTCATTTATTCATGAAACTTTTCATATCAACCGTCGCAGGATCAAATCCACCTCCTTTTACCGCAAAAGCAATACAATAATCGCTTTCCTGCGCATATTCATCTTTGACAACAAATATATCACCAGGAGCCGATCCATTCAACCTATTCAAAACAATATCAGCAAGCCTCCCGATATCCGCCTGGCTTCCATGGATGGAATCCCTGTCTACTCCTGGACTCTCCCAGGTCATTATCTTCAAATAAAGATATGGTCCGTAATGCTCATGGGAGGATATCTTGCGGTACTGCTTGCTTCTTGAATACTCGTTCAAGATCGCATGCAATTTCAGCAAACCACTTTTTGACCCGACGAATATCCATTGTTTCTGCTCTTCGTCCACGTCATAAAAGAAGCCAAGTTTTCTCCACTGATATTCAATCGATTTATTTCCGACAGAGCGCATTTTAATAATCACTTTCAAACACGTCACTTCGGCAGGAAATACTCCAGGTCCAACGGCTTGGCCGGGGGAGCGGGCTTGGTGATCTTCTCCTCAGGGTGCTTCTTGCGCCAGCAGGCGGCCTCCTCGTCCAGGAGCCCGTTTGCCGCGATGCGGATGGAGTTCCCCTTGGTGAAGGAGTCGTCCTCGCCGGAATAACGCTGCAGGATCACGGAAATGTCGCCGAGTTCGGCGTCCTTGATGCTCCATTTCCAGATGCGAAGCGTCCCGAAGGGGTTGCCGCGCCACTGCTGCGGCTCGCCGTAGCGCTGCTTCATGGCGGCCAAGAGCTTCTCGTAGAAGGCCATGGAGCCGTCGTCGTAGTTCATCTTGATGCGCGCGATGCGCCCGGGCTGGGCGCACGAGCCCGAGGTGACGTAGCCGGAGCGGAAGCCCGCCACCGGTTTCATCGCCCGGGTGGAGAGGTACTGCCGGTCCAGGTCGATGTCCGCCGCGGTCATTTCGATCTTGCCGGGGTAGTCCTTGACGTCCGTCCCCAGGCGGAAGCCCGCCAGTTCCTGCGGCGCGTCATGTGCCGGAGCGGCGGACGGGCACGCCAGGGCGAGCACGAACGCCACGGCCAGGAAGGGTCCCCATGCGGCGGTCCTCACGACTCACCCCGGGAAGGCGGCCAGCGCCTCGGGCTGGCCGGCGAAGATGGGGAAAATCTCGTTGTAGCCGGAAATCTCGAACACCTCGCGCATGTAGTCCTTGATGTCGCACAGGTGCAGCGCCCCGCCGCCCTTCTTGAGGTGCTGGAAGGCCATGAGCAAAACGCGCAGGCCGCTGGAGTTGATGTAATCCACCCCGCCGAAATCCATGAGCAGCCGAGTGGTCCCGGACGTGACCAGCCCCATCACCGTGTCTTCGAGTTCCTTGGACGTATTGGAGTCCAAACGGCCGTCTATCTTGAGGACGGTCACTGGCCCGGCGGTGGTCACGTCGATGTGCATCGCAAACTCCTAGGTGGTCTTCTTGCTTAAGTGCAGGATGTTCATGCCGTCCTTGCGCTCGTAGGACAGCCGGTCCATGGTGGTGCGCACGAAATGGATGCCCAGTCCGCCCACGCGCCTGGCTTCCGGCGAGGCGTCCAGGTCCGGAGCGGGGGCCAGGAGAGGATTGAAGGGCTTGCCCGCGTCGCGGATGGTCATGTCCACGGTATCCGGACCGCGTTCCAGGAGCACCTCCACGGAGTGTCCGCCCTGGACGTCGAAAGCGTAGCAGATGACGTTCGTGACCAGCTCATCCAGGGCAAGCTGGATGTGGTAGGCAGTCCGGCCGCCCACGCCGCATCGCGCCAGGAAGCATTCCACCTCCGAATGCAGCCGGTCCAGTTCCGGAAGGCTGTTGCCGATGCGCAGGCTCAACTGCTCGCTCATGGCTGTTTGTGTTCCATGAAGACCGCACGGTGTCAACGCACGAGGCCGTTTTCTGGTTTTCAAAGCGGCTGGCCGGGTGTTAGAGTCATGAAATCATGTCCACACACGAACACGACAACGACGCCACCCAGGCCTTCCTGGCGAGCCTGCCGGAGCTTGAGCCCGGCCAGAGCTTCCAGTTCGCCTGCCACCCCCAGGTCCCCTGCTTCAACGCCTGCTGCTCGGACCTTTCGCTCATGCTCACGCCCTACGACGTGCTGCGCCTTCGCGCCCGACTCGGCCTTTCGAGCCGCGACTTCATCGCCCGCCACGTCCTGGTGGCCCAGGCTCCGGACACGGGATTCCCCATGCTGCGCCTGCGCATGCTAGACGACATCCCGGGCTCGCCCTGCCCCTTCGTCACCCGCGAGGGATGCTCGGTCTATCCGGGCCGCCCCGGAGCCTGCCGGACCTATCCTCTCGGCAGGGCCACCAAGACCGGCCCCGACGGCGAGGTGATCGAGCAGTTCTTCGTGGTGCAAGAGCCCCACTGCCGGGGATTCGAGCAGGACAAGTCCTGGACCTCGGCGGACTGGCTGAACGACCAGGACCTTCAGGAATACAACAGCCACAACGACCGCTACATGCTCCTCCTGGCCGAGGCCAGGAACCGCGCGGCCAGGCTCGACCAGAAGCAGGCCAACATGGTCTTCCTGGCGGCCTACAACGTGGACGCCTTCAAGGATTTCCTGTCCAACACCGGCATGCTCACGCGCCTGGACGTCACCCCGGAGCGCGCCGGAGCAGTGCTGGCCGACGAGACCGAGCGCCTCACGTTCGCCATGGACTGGCTGGGGCTGGTGCTTTTCGGCCTGGAGCGCAACCTGAGGAAGAAGGTCTGATGGCCGTGGACCGCCGCTTCCGCCGGGCGCGAGCCTGGCCTGCGCTCCGGGGAGGTTCCTGATGCGCCCGGTCGCGTCCTTGCTGAGCAAGATCGCGCCGCGCGACGAGCTTCCGGGGCTCCTTGCGCCCCTGCGTCCGGGCCGCAAGGTGGTCTTCACCAACGGCTGCTTCGACCTGCTGCACCCCGGCCACGTGGACCTGTTGGCCCGCGCCAGGGCCTTGGGGGACATCCTGGTGCTGGGGCTCAATTCCGACGCCTCGGTGCGGGGGCTCAAGGGGCCCACGCGCCCGGTGGTGCCCTTCGAGGACAGGGCGCTTGTGCTGGCCGGCCTCGCCAGCGTGGATTTCGTCACCATGTTCGACGAGCCGACCCCGCTTGCGCTCATCGAGGCCGTCCTGCCCGACGTGCTGGTCAAGGGCGGGGACTGGCCCGTGGCGTCCATCGTGGGACGCGAGGCCGTTGAGGCCGCCGGGGGAACGGTTAAGAGCCTGCCGCTTCTGCCGGGCTTTTCCACCACGGTTCTCATCGAGCGCATCAAAAGCCTGTGAAGCTTGACGCTTAAAACTTGCAGGCGTAAAACGCGGCCCGTTTCGGAGGGGTTGCCATGCACGGTCACATTGCCGCTTTCTTGCGTTTCACGGCCATCACAGCCGTCATCCTTATGTTTTGCGCCGGGCAGGCCCTGGCCCAGGGCGAGCCCGACATGCAGCTTATCGCCAAGGACTCCCCCATCACCGCGGTGGTGGGCGAGGAGGACGGCGAGGGGCTGTGGATCGTCACCGCAGACGGCACCAGCTATTCCGTCTGGACCCCCGAGGACGTCAGCCTCGAAGCCCTCTCCGCCTTCCAGCAGACGTACAAGAACAAGGAAGTGACCCTCACCGGCGACGTGTTCAAGGACAAGTTCGGCAACCTGAACCTGTTCGTGAAATCCCTGCCCAAATAAGCCGCGCGCGCCCTCCCTGGATTTGCGCAAAGCGTGAATCCGGAGTAGCCTTGATCCCGCAGTGTTTCGGCAGGAGTGGGACATGCCTCGCGCGATCCTGACCTTACTGGCTGTATCGGCCGCCGTGTGCGCCTTGCCCAGGCTGGCCCTGTCAGGCCCGCTCAAGGTCTACTACTTCGAGCGCCCGCCCTACTACGCCACCCTCGAAGCACAACCCAGCGGCTTTCTCATCCACCGGACCCGCGAGATTCTCACGGAAGCCGGCCTGGAATTCGAGTTCCAGTCCATGCCCGCGCGCCGGATTCTCCAGGAGCTCGCCACCGGAGAGACTTCAGCCTGCGCCGTGGGCTGGTTCAAGACCCCCGAGCGTGAGCGGCTCTACAAGTTCAGCCTCCCCATCTACCAGGACATGCCCATGCTGGCCGTGTTCCTCAAGTCCGGCAAGCAGCCGCCCGCCGCCACGTCGACCTTCACGCGGCTTGCCACGGAAAAGGACCTCACCCTGGGGATCATCGAATCGTTCTCCTACGGCCCCAAAACGGATGCCCTGCTCGCGGCGATGCCCATCCCGCCCATGCGCGTGCAGGGGTCGCAGGAGCAGCTCATGCGGATGCTCGCAGCGCGACGCTTCGACTACATGCTGGTCAACCCCGAGGAAGCCAACACGTTGGCCTGCCTGGCAGGACTCGCCCCGGACGACATCGTCCAGCTCCCCTTAAGCGACCTTCCCAAAGGCAACACCCGCTATCTCATGTTCAGCAAGGCCACCGGCGACGAGACCATCCAGCGCATCAACGCGGCCATCACGAAGCTGGGGGTCGTCCCCCGACGCGCCCGATGAGCGGGGAGCACGTTCCTCGTCTTGCCCAGGCCCTCGCGCGTCTGCTCTCGAAGGGCCTCGAGCAGGACGCCTCCATCCTCGAATTCGCCGCCTCCACCCACGGGGAGGGCACGGCGGGCGGACTCCGGGGCATCCTGGCCGAGCCGGACAGTCCCGACGCGACCACCCTGGCCGGGCTGCTGCTTTTCCCGAGCGACGCCCAGCTGGCGCGGCTCGAACCCATAATCGAGGAGGCCGCCTGCTCACCCGAGGAAGCGGCCCGCGTCGCGGATACGGTGGAGGACGGTTGTTGCGCGGCCGCGGCCATCCTGCCCGGAGGCGAGTGCGTGTCCATCACCCTGGAACCGGGCCAAGCCCGGGCTTTCGTCTCGCGCCTGCGCCTCGCGCACACGCCCCCGCGCCTGCTGGCGCGGACCGTCGAAGATCGCTTTCCCGCCCGGGAGGACCAAGCCGGCTCATCCGCCCCGCCAGGGCTGACGGGATGGGAGATCAAATCCCGCCTCAGGCACTGCCGCCTGGACTGGACGCCGGACCGCACGGCCTTCCTGGCCGCCCTGTTGGCAAGCGCCACCGAGGAAGGCCTGCTCGAGCTGCTGGACTGGACCGTCGGGTACCTTAGCGCCCTGCCCCCGGACGCACCCGCCATGGACCGCCTGGGCGCCAAATACTTCGAACTCACCACGCTGCTCAGGCGCGCCCGGGATTTCCACGACGCCCTGGCCAAGTCCAGCTTCGAGATCATGATGGCCCAGGGAGCGCGCGTCTCCCTGCCCCACCCTGACCAGGTCCGCCGCGAGCTGGCCCTGCTGGACGCGGTCTGCCAGGCCGTGACCGGACGCCCCTCCTGGACCCTGTCCGGAATGACCGAGACCGACCTGGGGGCCATGGAAGACGGGGAAGAAGTGATAGCGGCTCTAGGCGGACCGGGAGGATAGAGGGGCAAGGAAAGGCGGACGGGGGAAGCCTCCGGCGGCCAAAGAGACAAGTCCCTTTGGAATCCCGTATAGGGGCGTCAGGCGCGCGAGGGGCCGATCGGCAGGGTCACGGCGAACACGGCCCCGGGGCCGTCCGGGCGCACGAAGGTGACGTCGCCGCCCAACGATTTCAGGATGCCGTGGCAGATGGACAGGCCCAGGCCAGAGCCCTGACCCACGTCCTTGGTGGAAAAGAAGGGTTCGAAAAGGCGGTCCTCGATGCCAGGGGACACGCCGCAGCCCATGTCCGCCACCTCGATGCGCACCGAGGACGCTTCCTGGTCGCGCACGGTCACGGTGAGAATCCCGCCCCCGGAAGCCATGGCGTCCAGGGCGTTGTCCGCCAGATGGCGCAGCACCTGCTCTATCTCGGCGCGCGGCAGGAGCGCCTGGGCCACGTCCGCATCGAAGCGGGTTTCGAGCCGCACGCCCAGGGAGGCTGCCCGCTCGCGCACGCCTTCCAGCACCGCGCGCACCGCGTCCCGGGGATCGAACTCGCCCGCTCGAGGGTCCACGCGCCCGCCCAGGCTCATGAGCTTGGCCACGATGTCCCGGCAGCGCCGGGCCTGGCGCACGATGGCCTCGAGCTCCGCGCGCACCTCGGGCAGGGTGTCGTCGCTTGGGCTGTAATCGAAATCCTCGAGCAGCTCCTGGGCCCACTGGGCCTTCTGCATCATGGTGTTCACCGGGTTGTTGATCTCGTGGGCCACGCCCTCGGCCAGCCGCCCGAGGGCCGCCAGCTTGCCCGTCTCGATCATTCGCAGGCTTTCCTCCTGGTCCAGCCTGCGGGAACCGGCGCGCTCCAGAACCCGCACCAGCGGGTCGATGTCCACGGGCTTGACCAGGTAGTCCATGGCCCCGAGCTTCATGCCCGTGACGGCCGTGGCCACGTCGGCCTGCCCCGTGAGCATCACCACCTGGACCAGCGGCCAGCGCTCCTTGATCTCGCGGAGCACCTCCAGGCCGCTGCGATCCGGCAGGTTCACGTCCAGCACCACCACCGGCGGGGCCTGGCTCTCCACGAGCCCCAGGCCCTGCGAGGCGTCAAAGGCCGTCAGAACCGGGAAATCCCGGGCCTCCAGGCGCGTGGCCAACAGCCGGACGAAGTCGTGCTCATCGTCGATGAGCAGGGTCTTGGGGCGCATGGCCCCCTCCGCGTTATTTGTCCTCGTCGAGCACCTTCTGGGCCGACTCGAAATCGCCTTCCTCGGCCAGGGCCGCCACGACCATGGCATCCTCGATGCGCTGGCGGTAGGCTTTCTTCACCGTGCCCAGCAGCTCGTCGATGTCGATGGGCTTCTTGTGGTAGTGGAAAGCGCCCAGCTTGCGGGCCTCTTCCTCGTCCAGGTCCGTGCCGTGGCCGGTGAGGATGATGATCTGCACCTTGGGGTTGGTGGCGCGCACCTTGCGCAGCACCTCCATGCCGTCGATGCCGGGCATGCGCAAGTCCAGAACCATGACGTCGGGCTCCTGGGTCTTGACCACGTCCAGTGCGGCTTCGCCGGAATAGACCACCTTGGAGGGCACGTCGCGCATCTTCATGCGCTCGGCCAGGGTGTTGACGAAGTTCTCTTCATCGTCCACGAGAAGCAGCTTGATTTTGTTCATTACCGTCTCCTTCCAACGTTTGGCGCGTATGCGCCCCACTCGATTACGCCTGACACCCGGCTTGTTCGAAAACCAGGCGCACCCCGCCTTGAACGGCCTCGGCCTTGTACGGGCCGGACCCGCCGCTGCACAGGGACCCGGCCAGGGACTCGCAGTCACCCTGGCCCAGGGCCTGGCAAAGAATATCCACGTGCACGCATCCCTCGCCGCCGCCGGGGGCGAACACGATGTCGCCCTGCCCTTCCCGGCATTCCCTGGCGATCGCCAGGAGCGCCGCCTCCAGGCCCGCCAGCACCTCCACCAGATTCACCTTGGCCCTGCAGCACATGGGCGCCGGCATCACCAGGAGCCTCACCTTGTGCTTCTTGGCCACCCGGCTCGACAGCTTCACCAGAAGCTCCACCGCCTGGGCCAGATCGGCGCTGTCCTGGCCCTCGTCCGGGGAGTGGGCCAGCCGGCTCAACTGGTCGCACATGTCCTGCCCCCGGTTCACCTGGGCCTGCACCTGGGCGATGATCTCCTCGAACTTGTCGTTGTACTTGAACTTGGGCCGAATCCCCATGGACTTGAGCGTCTCCTTGCGCGACAGGGCCAGGTAGTCCGCCAGCAGCCCCGAAGCCTGCTGGATGGTGGCCAGCACGTTGCAGAGATCGTGGCTCACGGTGGCGGCCATGCGGCCCATGAATCTGGCCTTGTTCATGGTGTTTCCTAGGCCCTCGCCGTCTTGACGGCCTCGGCGATTTTGGCCGTGAGGTCATCGATGGAGAGAGGTTTGATCATGTAGTCGAAGGCTCCGAGCTTCATGCCGTCCATGCCGTCCTTGGTGGCCCCCTGCCCGGTGAGCAGGATCACCTGGACCTTGGGGTGGCGCTGCCGGATGAGCTTCAGCACCTCCAACCCCTTGAGCCCGGGCATGAACATGTCCAGGACCACCACGTCCGGTTCGGCCTCGTCCATCATCTTGAGTCCCGCCTCGCCGTCCAGGGCCACCCGGCAGGCGAGTCCCCGGAGGTCCAGGCGTTCGCACAGGGTCTGGACGAACTCCTCTTCGTCGTCCACGAGCAGGATGTTCCAGTCCTTCATGGTCACTGAGCCTCCACGGCCGCCGACGGGGGAGCCATCACGGGCAGGGTCACGGTGAACGTGGACCCCACCTGTTCCTGGCTGTGCACGGACACTTCGCCGCCGAGCCGTTTGATGATGCCGTAGGTGATGGAAAGCCCAAGCCCGGTGCCTTTGCCGCGCTTGGTGGTGAAGAAAGGCTCGAAAATGCACTTGAGGGTGTCCTCGGACATGCCGCAGCCGTTGTCCTGGATGGACAGGCCCACGTGCTCGCGGTCCTGGTTCCAGGTCTTCACCGTGATCTGCCCCCGGTCGGGAATGGCGGCCAGGGCGTTGTTTAAGATGTTCAGGATCACCTGCTGGAGCTGGCCCCGGTCGGATTCGATGCGGCTCAGCTCCGGGTTGAGGTCGAGGGACAGGGTGACGTTGCGGTGCTCGGCCTCTCGGGCCAGGAACCCCGACGTCTCCTCGATGACCTCGTTCAGGTTGAGTCCCTCGATCTTCACGTCCATGCGCCGGGCGAAGCCGAGCATGCGGTGGGTGATGCCCCGGCAGCGCTCCACCGCCTTGATGATGGCCTCAACCTGCGTCCCGAACTTGGACTTGCCGGGGAAGTCTTCCTGGAGCCCGAGCAGGTCCTTCATGAGCCCGGCCTTCTCATTGATGATGGCCAGGGGGTTGTTGATCTCGTGGGCCACGCCCGCGGCCAGGCGTCCGATGGAGGAAAGCTTCTGGGCGTGTTCCACCTGCCTGAAGGCCAGGGCGCGCCGCTCCTCGGATTCGCGCATGCGGTTGAGCAGAAGCCCGGTGAACTTGGACACCACGAAGAAGATGGCCACCACTCCGGCCAGGAAGACCACCAGCAGGTCCCCGCGCAGGTTGTACCAGGCGGTAAGCGCGCCCACCTTGGGTTTGGCGGCCATGATGACCAGATCGGTGTTGGGGAAGTAGGCGTAACTCAGGTAGAGTTCTCGTCCGCTGGGGTCCGTGGCCGGGACCACCTGGGCCTCGAAGGAGACCGGCGGCAGCGGCAGCGGGCACTTCTCCAGCACGTTGCCGTACAGGTAGGAGCCGGTCTGCAACACGCCCTTGCGGTTGACCAGGAAGGCGTCCGAGCCCGGTTCAAGCCCCATGGCCGAGATGATCTTGTCGAACTGCCTGGTGTCCAGGGTGGCCCGCAGGATCCAGGTCTCGCCGGACTCCGAGATGTGCTGCATGGCGATGACCACGTGGGGCAGGTTGCGGAATCCGAGGAACACGTCGGAGATGTATTTGCCGTTGACCCGCACCTGGGCGAACCAGTCCTGCCCGGAGTAGTCCCGGCCCTTGAGGTCGTAGGGCCCCACGTAGCTGACCTGATGTCCCTGGGCGTCGATGAGCCCGAGGTCCACGAAGCCTTCGAACTCCTTGCGCATCACTCGGAAGATGCGCCCCAGGTTGCGCTCGTCGGAGAGCTCCTGGAAGCTGTACGCCTGGGCGATGAAGGCCACGGTTGAGGTCCGCTCGGCCAGGAACAGATCGATGGTGTTGCGGGTCTTGCCCAGGAGCACGCGAAGCGGGTTTTGCACCTCGCGTGACATGGTGGACTGAAATTCGGTGAAGTTGATTCCCGCCATGAGCAGAAGCGGCAGGAGCGTGACCACGGCCATAAGGCCGACGATCTTGCGCTTGAGCGTGTCGTAGCGCTCGGGCGAGATCGCGTCGTCGCTGGTGTGGAGATCCCGGAAATGCCGGGTGAAGATGTCACCGAGCATGCGCTTCCTCCATGGCGAAGAGGATGTCGCCCGCCTTGAGCGAACCCTTGGCGTAGCGTTCCAAGGCAGCTTGAGCCCTGGCGGCTACGTTGTCCAGCACCTCGACACGTTTCCAGCGCAGATAATGGTAATATTTCTCCTCGATTCCACCGCAGATGACCACATCCACGTCCTTTCTGAGCACCAGGTCGCACAATCCGTCGGCCGAAGGCTGGAGGAGCAGGGAATCCTGGACCGCGATCCCTCCCTCGGGGGAGACTTCGGCCAGCAGGGCCTCGGCGGCCAGGTCGAACCGGGGGGCCACCTCGTCCTTGAAAAGCGGGATGAGCACGCGCTTGGTTCTCACAGTCCGCCTCCCTTGTTCGCGGCGGCCAGCTGCTCGAGCAGATGGCCGGGCAGGCAGGCGGGCGGAATGGAGGGCTTGTGGCAGACCATGACCGCGAACTCCACGATGTTGCGCAGCTCGCGCACGTTGCCGGGATAGTCGTGGGCCAGGAGCAGCCGCCGGGCCTTGGGCGTGAACCCGCGCACCTTCTTGCGGAACTTGGCCGCGAAGATATCCAGGAAGTGGGCCAGCAGGAATTCGATGTCCTCGGGGCGCTCGCGCAGGGGGGGCAGGTCGAGCCTGAGCGCACCCAGGCGGTAGGCCAGGTCCTGGCGCATCTGGCCCGAGCGCACCAGGGCCTCGGGACCGGATGGAGACGAGGCGATCACCTTGGCCTCGCAGCGTTCCGGGGTCTGACTCCCGGCCGGAAAGACCACCCCCTCGTCCAAAAAGCGCGCCAGGCGCACCTGGAGCGCCTCGGGCAGCTCGCCCACGTCCGAGAGGTACACGGTTCCGGCTCCGGCCCGCTGGAACGCGCCGGGAGCGACCTCGCCCGAGGGCTGCAGCCGCCCGAAAAGTTCGGCCTCCAGCACTTCGGGCTGCATGGGGCCGCAATTGACCCGCACGAAGGGTTCGCGCGTGCGGGGGGAAAGCTTGTGGATGGCCTCGGACACCGCGTCCTTGCCCGCCCCGGTCTCGCCGATGACCACCACCGGAGCCCCGGACTGGGCCATGGCCGGGATCAGGCGCAGGATGTGCTCCATGGCCGGGCTCTTGCCGACCAGCCTGCCGATGCCGCCCGGCTCCTCCACGCGGCGCTCCAGCTCCTTGAGGGCGCTCAAGTCCTCCACCACGTCCAGGCGGTAGAGCTCGCGGCCCAGGGTGTCGCGCACGGGGATGGCGCTTATGCGCACGGGGATGCGGCGGCGGTGGCGGTTCACGATCTCGGTGTCGGCCGTGCCGTGCTCCTGGTTCCTGCGGTGGGACAGCCCGGAGCGGACCACGTGCCTGCACGGCACCCCCCGCGCCTCCTCCCGGGTGAAGCCGGTCAGCCGCTCCAGGGCGGTGTTGACCGTCACCACCCTGCCCTCCGGGTCCAGGACGGCCACGCCGAGAGGCAGGCCGTCCAGGAGTCCCGGGAGGTCAAGGGAAGCGAGCGTTGCGGGGGGCACGAGCGGCATGGGGCCGTGTCTCCTAGTGTCCGCCGCTGGCCACGAGGCCGGAGGCCGCCAGGGCGAGCACCAGCACTTCGAGCAAGGCGATGACTGCGAACTTCGTGTCGCCCTTCTTCAGGAACGCGGGAATAAGCGGGATGTAGGCAATGATGGTCAGCCCCGCGAGCAGGACGATTCCCAGGAAGTTCAGGAAGTCACCCTTGCCGAGAAGCACCACCCAGCCCCAGCCGTGGGGCACGTTGCCCTGCTCGAGATACACCTTCACGGGCTGCGACCACAGGACCGTGACCTTTTCCAGGGCCACGTGCGGGGCCATGATGCCGGAAACGTAGAGGATATAGGTCAGCGCCATCAGCGCCAGGCCGCCCCAGCAGCCCCAGAACAGGATGTCCGCGTACTGGACCTGCTCCTGGGGGGTTTGGATGGGCGTGCAGGCATTCGTATTGTCAGCCATGACTCACTCCTTGGAGATTCGAAATCGGGTTTACCAGCCCAGGCCCTTGGACAAAGCCTTGTAGCCGGAGAACAGCAGCACGCCGATGACCATGTAGCGGATGAACTTGGGCTTGGCCTTGGCCAAGAGCTTCACGCCCGCGAACGAGCCGAACATCAGGCCCACCACCGAGGGAATGGCCATGAGCGGGATGACGCACCCCTGGTTCAGGTAGATCCAGGCAGCGGAGGTGTCGGTGATGGAAAGAAGGAACTTGGAGGTGCCCACCGCGACCTTGAGGGGCGCGCCCATCATGAGGTTCAGCACCGGCACGTTGGCCCATCCGGCGCCCAGGCCGAACATACCCGCCATCACGCCGATGACGATGAACAGAAGCAGGCCCGGCAGGGTGCGGTGGGTCTTCCATTCCACGGTCTCGCAGGTGGCGGGATCGTAGTAGACGCCGTTCATGCCCAGGGCCAAGCCCACGGCGTCCTGCTTGGTGACCACCGGCTTGGCCGTGTTCTTGGACACCAGGAGCAGGATGGCGATGAACAGGATCGTCGCGCCCAGGCAGGTCTGCACCACGTTGGTGGGCAGGGCCAGGCCGATCATGGCGCCCACGATGGCGCAGGAACTGGCGATCAGCGCCACGGGCAGGGCCAGCCTGAGGCTTGCCATGTTACGCTTGAGAAGACCGGGGCCGGCGGCCAGGGCTCCGGCCAGGGCCACCAGCAGGCCCGCGCCTCGAACGAAGTCGAGGTGGAAGGGGAAGAAGCCGCTGACCAGGGGCACGAAAAGCACGCCCCCGCCCACTCCGGCCAGCACCGCGATGATGCCCAGCACGAAGCAGAAGACCAGCAGAATGGCGGGCCACATCCACCACGGCCCGGCAGGGGCTCCCGCCGCCTGGGCGGCCTCAGCCATGGCCTTGCCGCCGTCCGCGGACGCGGCGAAGGCGAAAGCCGCTCCGGCCAGCCCCAAAGCCAGCACCACCATACCGATTCGCAACCATCTCGATTTCATGTTCGCACGCTCTCCCTATTCAGATGATTCCAGCAAGACCGTCGGCGAAATCGTCGGCGGCACGCCCCACGCTTGTTCTTTCTTGAACATTCCAAGAAGCGTACCAACTGAAAATCACGGTGAAACAAGGGTTTGCGGACATCTGCCGCATCAAAAAGCGGCAAATCCATGCCGCTATCGGCAAAAACTTGCCGCAAGCACTTCCCTTTTTCCGGGCGAAAACGTATCCGAAAGCACCAACAGCGCGGATTCGGCCCCACCCCGAGGCGTCGCCTCGAAACAGGAGTGCGCAGAGTGAAAATCGGCAAAAACTTGCCGCTTCGGCTGGACCTGGACGACCTGCCCGAGGAAGGGGGCGGCGTCACCGCCGTGCTCATCGGCTCCAAGGCCATGCGCGACGCCCACCTGCTGGCCTCACAGGTGGCCTGCTCCGACGCGCCGGTGCTGCTCCAGGGCGAATCCGGCACCGGCAAGGAACTCTTCGCCCGGCTCATCCACACCATGTCCAACCGCAGGGAAAAGCCCTTCATTCCCATCAACTGCGGCATCCTCAAGGGGGAGCTGTTCGCGGACAAGTTCTTCGGGCATGAGGCCGGGGCCTTCACGGGAGCCTCCCGGCTGCAGAAGGGCAGCTTCGAGCTGGCCGGGGAAGGAACCCTCTTTCTGGACGAAGTGGGCGAGATCCCCCCCAACAACCAGGCGGACTTTCTGCGCGTGCTGGAGCAGCGGACCTTCCGCCGCCTGGGCGGCGAGCGCAGCCTGCCCTTCGAGGCCCGCATCGTGGCCGCCACCAACAGAAACCTGCAGGAGATGGTCAAGGCCGGACACTTCCGGGCCGACCTCTACTACCGCCTCAACGTGGTCCCGGTGTTTCTGCCGCCGCTCAGGCAACGCCGCGAGGACATCCCCATCCTGGCCGGGCACTTCCTGGACCACTTCGCGCTGCGCTACCACAAGCACGGCATGCGCCTCGCCCCGCGTTCGCTCTCCATCCTGGCCTCGTATGCCTGGCCCGGAAACGCCCGCGAATTGCGCAACCTCATCGAACGCCTGGTGCTGGTGCACCCGGAGGGGGTGATCGAGCCGGACGGGCTCCCGGCGGAACTCCAGCCCGGAGCAGCGCCCCACCTGGACGAACCGGCCCCGGACAATCTCACCATGGACGCCGCCGTGCGCGACGCCGAAATCAAGGCCATCTTCAAGGCGTTCCGCCAGGCCAAGGGGAACAAGGCCAGGACGGCCGAGCTGCTGGACATTTCGCCGCGCACGTTGCGCCACAAGGTCAGGGAATATTCGCTCGATATGACGAGCCAGTTCAGGGGGATGTAAGACGGCGGCAAATTCTTGCCGCACCGGGCTGTCCGCCGCACGTGCGGGACCGGGAAACCGGCCAGGGGATATCAGGAATGGCCGACGGGTGTGCGCGGCACCAGGCTCACGTCGCGCGCGTCCACGCAGGGGAATTGCTCCAGAAGTTTGGCGATGCCAGCTTCGTCCAGGGGTTTGCGGACGACCGCATCCGCGCCGAACTCCCGAGCATAGTCAAGATAGTCGAAGACGAGAGCCGGTCCGCCGCCGGACATGGCCACGACCTTGATGCCGGGATCGAACTCCTTGACATCCAGGACTATCTGCAACCCAGAGACATCATTGAGAAAAATGTCAGTGATAACCATATCCACCGAGCCGCGCGCCTTGATCTCCTCAAGACAGTAGAGTTCCTCCACCATGACCGCCTCGTGCCCCCTGCTCCGGAGTATCTCCGCGAGCTGGCACCCGGTGACGATGTCGTTTTCCACTATCAGGATGTTCACGCGCTGCTCCTTCAGCGTAGGGGTTTCCACAAACAACAATACCGCTACAACATCATCTTTCCGACATTGTCCTCTCCGTCCAGGGGGGATATCCCTACTATTGAATACCCCATCCCCCCGGGTAAACCTCCAAGCGATATAGCAAAAACGTATGCCGGCGCGATTGCCCGCACTGGGGGCATCTGCTAGAAAGGAAAAATGATCTCCGCCATTCCCACGCCCCGTCTCAGCAACGGACGGTCCGGAAGGTTTCTTCCTCCGGCCTTGCTCGCTGGCCCAGCAGTCCGCCTGCTTCTCATTTGACCTCCAAGCCCTGCGTCGGCTGCGGATGGTGCTGCCTCACGGATCAGTGCCGCGAATCACACATACTGCACGGCTACCGGGAACGCTGTCCCGAGGTGTACTGGGACGCCGAGCTTTCCATCTATCGCTGTCGCCTGTCGGTCCATGCCCGCTTCCGCCAGGCGCTGGCCATGGGAGAGGGGTGTTGCGCCCCGCTCAATGGCTGGAGGGAGGACGTCAGGAACCGCGGCTGAACATGACGATTCCGGGTCGAAAAATACCTCTTACGAGGTAGAGTTTACCTGCATGTCCCAAGTTACCGCATCTACTGCATTCTCTTGCCGGTCCGGCGAACGAAACGGTTTCACACTGGACGCGGCCCCCGGAAATATCCCTCCCCTGGTCGGAATTGCCTCTTGTCGATCGCCCATTCGGCAGGTAGTGAGACGACGGGGTTGGGGTTTGTCACATTTTCGACAAATCTTCTCTATTGATGTTTCAATCGGGAGGAACACATGTCCTTTTTCAACAATCTGAGCATCTTCTTCAAACTCGCCTGCGGATTCGCGCTGACCTTGATCCTGACAACGGTTCTTGGCGCCAGCGGCTACGGCAGCCTGATGAGCATCCACGACGCGTCCGGCGAAGTCGCCGAGGTCTGGCTGCCCGCAATGGGCGCGACAGCGCTCATGGAGCAGGCCGCCAACGATTTCCGCAGGGCCGAATTCAGGCATATTCTCGCGGCCACGGCCGACGAGCGCAAGCAGGCCGAACAGCGCATGAGCAAGGCCAAGGCGACCCTGGCCAAGCAGGAAGCCGAGCTGTCCAAGCTCGCCCTGCCCGAGGAATTCCGCGCCAGCTTCAAAGCCTACATGACGGCGTGGCAGGAGTTCCTGCCCATCAACGCCAAGGTGCTGGAGCTTTCAAACGACAATCTCGGCCGCGACGCCACGCTGCTGGTCCGGGGAGATTCCTCCAAGGTCTTCAACGAGGCGCTGGCCGCGCTGGATAAGATAAGCGCCACCGCCAAGGAACGCGGCCTCAAAGGCGGCGACATCGTGGACGCGAGCGTCCAGTCCGCCAAGATGAGGACCATCATCATCGGCGTCGCAGTCCTTCTCCTGGGCCTTGGCGTGACCCTGGCCCTGCCCAGGCTCATCACCACCCGCCTGCGGGCCACGCAGCGCCTGGCCGAGGAAGTCGCCTCCGGCAAGCTCGACAGCTGCATCGAGTCCGACTCCACCGACGAGATCGGCCTGCTGCAGAAGGCCCTCATGGACATGCTCTGCAAGCTCAAGGAGCAGTTGGCCTTCTCCGATGGCGTGCTGCGGGGCTTCACGGTCCCCTGTTCGGTCTTCTCCGCCCAGGACACCACTCTCTACACCAACCAGCTCATGCTCGACCTCCTCGAGCGCTCAGGCAAGCCCGAGGACTATTACGGGCAGACCTCCGGCGGTTATATCTGGGGTGAACCGGGCAAGGACACCATCTCCAGCATCGCCCTGCGGGAAAACCGCTCCATCACTGCGGAACGCGAATTTGCCACCCACAAGGGGAACAAGCGCCACGCGCGAATCTCCTCCTCGCCCATGTACTCGGAGAACGGACAGATACTGGGGACCCTGTCGGTCTGGATCGACCTGACCGAGATCAAGCAGCAGGAAGCCCTCATCGGCGAGCAGAACGAGAAGATCATGTCCGTGGCCGCCCAGGCCGAGCAGGTGGCAGAGGCGGTGTCCTCGGCCAGCGAGGAGCTCTCCGCCCAGATCGAACAGGCCGCCCGGGGCGCAACCATCCAGAAGGACCGGGCCGCCGAAACGGCCACGGCCATGGAGGAGATGAACTCCACCGTGCTGGAAGTGGCCCAGAACGCCCATGCCGCCGCCAACCGCTCGGACCAGGCCCGCGTCAAGGCCCAGGACGGCAAGGGCGTCGTGGACAACGTCATGAACTCCATGGAGGATGTGCGGGCCCAGGCGCTCACGCTCAGGGAGCGCATGTCGTCCCTGGAGGGCCGCGCCCAGAACATCGGACGGATCATGAACGTGATCTCCGACATCGCGGACCAGACCAACCTGCTGGCCCTCAACGCCGCCATCGAGGCCGCCCGCGCCGGAGAGGCCGGGCGCGGCTTCGCCGTGGTGGCCGACGAGGTGCGAAAGCTGGCGGAAAAGACCATGGCCGCCACCCACGAGGTCGAGGAAGCCATCACCGGAATCCAGCGCGAGGCCAAGGACAACATGACCAGCGTAGACCAGACGGCCAAGGCGGTGGAAAAAGTCACCTCCCTGGCCGGCGAATCGGGGCAGGCCCTGGAGACCATCGTGAGCCTGTCGGACTCGGCCACCATGGAGGTTCACGCCATCGCCACCGCCTCCGAGCAGCAGTCGGCCGCCAGCGAGGAGATCAACCGGGCCGTGGCCGAGATCAACCGCATTTCCAACGAAACGGCCCAGGCCATGACCCATTCCTCCGACGCGGTGGGCGATCTGGCCCGCCAGGCCGCCCGGCTGCAGGAACTCATCTCTGGCATGCAAGCGGACGAAGGGAGGCAGGCCGCCCTCGGGGCATGACCGTCCTGACGAAAGAACATTGCGCGAACCACAACAATACCGGTAAAAATGATACCAGCAATGTCCCCGCCAAAAACGGGGACATTGCATTTCCGGTCGTCGCAACGGCCAGCCTGTATTTTTGCGAGTGCCTAGCCATTACGCTTGATACAAACAAAACCATCACATATATGTTCTTGCGTACTCAGGAAGCAGGAGCACTCGATGATCACGCAACGCGATATTTCTTACGTCGGCAAGCTGGCGCCGGTGGCCCAACTGCTTGAAATGCTCGGCCATCTCGACCAGCCCGGAGTCCGCTCGCCGGAGGTGTTCCTCTCCATGTCGCGTGAGATCTGGGCCGCATACCTGTTTCTGAGCGCCCGCCTCAACGACGAGATGCTCGGTGGAACAGGGGAAAACACGAGCGAGCACTACTTCTCGCAATTGGAGCAAAGGGTCAGGGAGAATCTGGATTGATGCAGCCCTCCCTAGCCCCCAGTTCCAGGAAACCCCTTGACCACCCAACAACCCGTGTGTATCAAGCGTTTCCGCAGAGAAAGCCAGCGTAGCTCAGTTGGTAGAGCAGCTGATTCGTAATCAGCAGGTCGCGAGTTCGAGTCTCGCCGCTGGCTCCAGAAAATACAAGGGTTCCCAGGATTCATGCCTCGGAACCCTTTTCCTTTGGATGCATTTTCTCCCCACTCTCTCCCCACTATGAAAATTCAATGAGGTTAAGCCACGTGAATGGTTGACACTCGTGATGGGGCTCCGTAGTGGCCGGATCGGCTGGAGATTTCACCCTGATTGCGCCTCTCGCATCACCCTCTTAGAGAGACGCCCCGGCCTCACTGGCAATGCTCTTTTCAGCAACGCCTCCCCCCACAAGGCTCTGAGTCTCCCTGCCTCAACAAGCCTTGGCTGCTCAGCCAAAGGCTCTGTAACCCTCCCCTAAAATAGGCCCAGCCAAAGGTTGAAATTTCTGGCAAAGCCCCCCGGGGGAGCGATGCGGAAATCTCGTTTTTCAGAGACCCAGCTCGTCGGGATGCTTAAGCAAGCCGAGGCTGGTCGGCCAGCCTCGGACATATGCCGAGAGAACGGGATCAGTTCGACCACGTTCAACAAGTGGAAGACCATATGCGGCGGCATGGATGCGTCTGACGCACGCCGCTTGAAGGAAATTGAAGCCGAGCACAACAGGTTGAAGCAGATGTTTGCCGGCCTGAGCCAGGAAAACCAAGCCCTGAAGGGTGTGATCGCAAATAAGTGGTGAGGCCGGTCGAAAGCGGCCCAGGGCGACAGCGCATTTATTCGTGCCGCGCATGGCAGAATCGGGCAATTATTGAGCAGGAATGGGTGTTCATCACCACGCCCCCTTGGAGTATCTGTGCTTACCGCTGCGATATGGCAGCGAGAGGGTCAAACGGAAAAGCAGATCCGCAAAGACAAGGAGACTTTCGATGCTCTACAGGAAAATGCCGAAAAACGGAGACGAGCTCTCCATCCTGGGATTCGGGTGCATGCGCTTACCCATGGCGGAGGGAAAGATCGACGAGGAGAGGGCCATCGCCCAGATCCGCGGCGCCATCGACGACGGGATCAACTACGTGGACACGGCCTGGCCCTATCACGGCGGAGAAAGCGAGCCCCTGCTCGGCAAGGCCCTGAAGGACGGATACCGCGAGCGGGTCAAGATCGCCACCAAGCTGCCTTCCTGGCTCATCAACAGCCGCGAGGACATGGACCGCTATCTGAACGCCCAGTTGGAAAAACTGGGAACCGACCACATCGACTACTACCTGGTCCACGCCCTTGAAGGGGCGTCCTGGGACAAACTAGAAGCGCTCGGCATCCGCGAGTTCCTCGACCAGGCGAAAAAGGACGGTCGCATCGTCAACGCGGGCTTCTCCTTCCACGGGCTGGCCGAGGATTTCAGGCGCATCGTCGACGCCTACCCCTGGGTGTTCTGCCAGATCCAATACAACTTCCTGGACCAGCAATTCCAGGCAGGTACGGAGGGACTGAAATACGCCGCGTCCAAGGACATCGGGGTGGTCATCATGGAGCCCCTGCGCGGCGGCAACCTGGGCCTCCTCACCCCGCCCCCGGCCGTGGCCGACTTGTGGAACGAGGCCAAAACAAAGCGCTCCCCCGTGGAGTGGGCCCTGCGCTGGGTGTGGAACCACCCGGAAGTCACGGTGGTCCTTTCCGGCATGAACGAGGAGGCCCACATCGTAGAGAACCTGGCCATCGCGGGCGAGGCCCACGCCGGCTCCCTCACCGTGGAGGAACTGGACCTGGTGGACCGCGTCGCGCGCAAATACCAGGAACTGATGCAAGTGGGCTGCACGGGATGCGCCTACTGCCTGCCCTGCCCCATGGGTGTCAAAATCCCCAAGTGTTTCGACTTCTTCAACAAGATGCACATGTTCGGGAACGCCGATGAGGCGAAGTTCATGTACATCGCGTTCCTGAGCGGCATGACGAGTCATGACGAACCCGGTTTCGCCTCACAATGCGTGGCCTGCGGCGAATGCCTGGAGAAGTGCCCGCAACATATCGCTATTCCTGAGATTCTCGAAAGAGTCGCCGCAGAAATGGAAGGACCGAACTTCCAGGAACAAGTGGAGGCGACCCGGCAGCACTTCAAGTCCGGACTCTAGCAGCTGTTTGTCAGGGGTGGACGGCGTGCCCACGGGCACGCCGTCCCTGAAGCGAGAACAGGAATCCCCTCCCGCCAGCCGCCCGACACAGGCGGCAGAGGCTACAACAGGCGCATCAGCGCATCGAGCGATGAAAATACTCTACTATGACTGTTTCGCCGGAATCAGCGGCGACATGAACCTGGCCGCCATGATCGACCTGGGTGTGGAGCCCGGATATCTGCGGGCCGAGCTTTCCAAACTCGGCCTGGACCATGAATTCGAGCTGGCCGTTGCCGCCGATTCCCGCCACGGCATCCACGGCACCCGGGTGGACGTGGTGCTGAAGCACGACGATGCTTCGCACGGCCACGTCCATTCTCTGTCGGAACTCGTGGAGGAGCACGCGCACCATCACACGGACTCGCCGGTCGGGCACGCCCATGCCCACGGGGACTCCCCGCACGGGCACCATCACGGCCATGCGGACGCTCCGGAGGAACACGGACACGGGCACGGCCACGAAGGCGCACCGCACGGACACCATCACGGGCACGCAGGCTCTTGCGGCGGCCACGCCCACGGTCATGTAGATGGCCAGGGCGCACACCAGCACGGCCATGCGGCGCACCGCAACCTCGCGGACATCGAATCCGTCATCATGGGGAGCGCCCTGGCCCATGAGGTCAAGCTGACCAGCTTGGCCATATTCCGGAAGGTGGCCGAGGCCGAGGCCAAGGTCCACGGGAAGGCGCTCCATGAGGTCCATTTCCATGAAGTGGGCGCCACGGACTCCATCGTGGACATCGTGGGCGCGGCCATCTGTTTTCACAGGCTCGGCGTGGACGCGGTGTGGGCGTCGCCGGTTGAGCTGGGGGGCGGCTTCGTCCGCTGCGCCCACGGCCTCATCCCGGTCCCGGCCCCGGCCACGGTGGAGATCCTGCATGGCATCCCCACCACCCGGGGCGCGGTGAAGCATGAAACCGCCACCCCTACGGGCGCGGCCATCCTGGCGGCCCTGGTGGACAAATTCACCGCGACGCCCGCCCTGGTGACGGAAAAGACCGCCTACGGCATCGGCCACCGCGACGCGGCCATCCCCAACGTCCTGCGGGTCCACCTCGCCCGCGCCGCGTCCTCCCGCCCCGTGGGCACGGTTCAGGACGCCCGCCTCCTGCAATGCAACATCGACGACATGACCGCCGAGATGCTGGGCGTGGCCATGGACCTCCTGATGGAGAATGGGGCCATGGACGTGCACTTCACCCCCATCCAGATGAAGAAGAACCGGCCCGCGACCTGCGTCTCGCTCCTGTGCTCCGCCGCCGACGAGGAGCGCTTCAAGGATCTCCTGTTCCGCCACACCACTACCTTGGGAATCAAAAGCTTCCCCCTGGACAAGACGGTGCTGGACATATCCTTCGAGCGCCTGGACACCCCGCTCGGGGCCGTGACGATGAAAAACGCCATCCGGCACGGCAAGGTGGTCCGCTCCAAGCCCGAGCTGGAGGATTGCCGGGAGATGGCCCGGCGGCACGACATGCCCCTGTCCGATGTCTACGCGCTCATCGGCAGGCACAGGAAGGAGCGGAGCTCATGACGCCCTCCGTTCACACCACAGAGAAAAAGTACCGGGACCTGCTCGGTGAGCTGCGCTCCATGAAGAAAGCACTCGTGGCTTTCTCGGGGGGGGTGGACAGCACGTTCCTGCTCCATGCCGCGCGGCAGGCCCTGGACGAGAACGTCCTGGCCGTCAGCATCGCCACGCCGTACATCCCTGTACCGGAGATCGAAGACGCCAGGAGCGTGGCCCAGGCCATGAATGTCCGCCATCTGGTGGTGGAGGTCCCCTTCCCCGAGCCCTTGCGCGCCAACCCCCCGGACCGCTGCTACCTCTGCAAGCTGAGCCTCTTCACTCTCCTCCAGGACGTGGCCGCGCGCGAAAAGATCGCCCACGTCCTGGACGGGACCAACCTGGACGACCTGGACGACTACCGCCCGGGCCTCAGGGCCCTGGGCGAACTCGGCGTCAAGAGCCCATTGCTCACTTCGGGCCTGACCAAGCAGGACATCCGGGACCTTTCCAAGGCGCATGGCCTGGCCACCTGGGACAAGCCGGCAGCGGCGTGCCTTCTTTCGCGCATTCCCCATGGAACACGCATCGAGGAAACGGAACTCAGGCGCATCGACCAGGCCGAGCGTTTCCTGAAGGATCTGGGGTTCGCTGCGGTGCGGCTGCGAAGCCACGGAGACCTCGCCCGCATCGAGGTTCCGCGCGAGTGGGTGGGCGAAGTGATCGAAGCGGACAGGCGGCACGGGATCGACGCCCGGCTCAAGGAGCTGGGCTACCGCCACGTGACCGTGGACCTGGCCGGATACCGTTTGGGAAGCCTCAACGTTAACGCCGCCTAGGCGGGACAAGACGGAAAAGCATGGACACGCAAGAAACCTTGAAGCAGTTGCTGACCGGCATCAAGAACGGCAGCCTGGACGTGGAACAGGGGATGGAGCGGCTGCGCGACCTCCCCTTCATGGACATGGGCCACACCAAGATCGACCTGCACCGCTCCCTGAGGAACGGCTTCCCCGAGGTGATCTACGGCGAGGGCAAGACCCCGGAACAGGTGGGCGAGATATTCACGCGCATGCGCGAGCACGTCAGCGTCCTGGCCACACGCGTCTCGCCCGAGATGGCTAGGCACGTCGAGACCGTCTGCCCGGAGGTCCGCTACAACCCGCTGGGCCGGACCCTGACCTGCGCCCGGGGCGAGATCGCCTACCGCGAGGGCGAGATCGCCATCGTCACCGCCGGAACCTCCGACCTCCCAGTGGCCGAGGAAGCGCGGGAAACCTGCGAGATGCTCGGCAGCCGGGCCTGGGTCGTGTCCGACGTGGGCGTGGCCGGCATCCACCGGCTGCTGGACCGGATTTCGGACCTCCGCAAGGCCCGGGTGATCATCGTGGTGGCGGGCATGGAGGGGGCGCTGGCCAGCGTCATAGGGGGCCTGGTTTCCCAGCCCATTGTGGCGGTGCCCACCTCGGTGGGGTACGGCGCGTCCCTGGGCGGGCTCTCGGCCCTGCTGGGCATGCTCACTTCCTGCGCCAGCGGGGTGACGGTGGTGAACATCGACAACGGCTTCGGCGCGGCCTGCGCGGCCTGCAAGATCAACAACCTCTTCCCGGCCTAGGCCCGTTGCATCTCGGGGAGATGTCGGGGGCTGGCACCGAAGTAGCGCTTGAACTCGCGGCTGAACTGGGAAACGCTCTCGTACCCGACCATGCGCGCGGCGTCGCTGGCCCGCAGCCCCTCGTCCACCAGAAGGATCTTGGCCCGGTTGAGCCGCACTTTCTTGAGGTACTGGATTGGGGAGAGCGCGGTGACGTCCTTGAAGGCCCGGTGGAAGGCGGAAGTGCTCATGTTCACGAAGCCTGCCAGCTGATCCACGTTGAAGGGCTGGCTGAAGTTGCTGTGGATCTGCTTCAGGGCCTTGTCGATGCGCGAGAGGCCGGTGTTCTTGGTGGCCAGGGCGTGCAGCGACGCGGCGTTCTCGCCGCACATGATCCTGAAGATGAGTTCCCTGACCAGCCCCTGCCCCAGCACCCGGCTTTCCACGGGGGACTCGAGGGCGCGCAGGAGCCTCAGCGCGGTTTCCTTGAAAGCCTCGTCCGCGCGCGCCAGGGAGAGCCCCGGATGCCTGCAGCCCGGCCGCAGGCACTCGCACTGCGCCTGGTCCTCCAACTGGGAGATGATGCCGCCAAGCATCCCCATGTCGATGTCCACGACCATGGAAAGAAGGGGTTCGTCCTCGGAAACCGTAGCCTCGCATTCCGCGGGAAGGGGCACGGAGAGCACCAGGTAATGGTCGGGATCGTACACGTAGACGTCGTCCCCCAGGTAGACCCGCTTGGAGCCCTGGCCCACGATGATCACCCCCTGCTGATAGAGAAGCGGGGTGCGGGGGATGTCCCGCGAGGTCTTGTAGATTCTCACTCCCGGGACTCCGGTCTGCGTCACTCCCTCCTGGGTGGCCAGCCTTGCCATCGTCGCGGCGATTTCGCTCATGTGGATCCTCCCGGGCCTGATCCGCCGGTCGCGGGCGGATCAGGCCGTTTGCCTACAAATTCTCGCCTATCTTAGAGGAACAGGCAAGAAACAAGCTGAAAGGATTCTTTTTCCAGCCGCAAGAAACATCTGCGCCCCGCCAACCCGGCCGGATTGCCGGAACGCGGCCCAGATCCTATTGGCCGGCCTTCACCCTGGCGCCGTCGGCCAGATCCACCGGCGGGTTGAGGACCACCTTGTCCGTGATGCTCAAGGAATGCTGGCTGCAGGGTGTCCCGCGCTGTTCCATCTCGGGCGTGCTCAGGCCCGAATACTGCCAGATGACGGTCACCACCGGGAGTTTGATCTCCGGGAAGTTGTCGATGCGCATGGTCACGCCCGCGGTGACGCCCAGGAATCTGATCCTGCGGGGCCTGGATCTTGCGCGGCGCTAGTACTTCCCGTGCCGGTAGGTATCCACGGCGCGGCCGAGGGTGGCGAAGATCAGGGCTGAGAAGCCCACGGTAGCAGCGAGGGACAGAGGGATCACCCACGAGAAACCGGCGCAGACGGCCACCACGTAAAAGATCATCTGGTGCGAGAGATAGATGGGATAGGAGAGTTCTCCCACCATCCGGTCGGCCGTGATGCGCCGCGTCAGGGAAAAAAGCGCGGGCACGCCCAGGAAAGCGCAGGCGTGCACGGCGAGCGGGAAAAGCGGATGGGCCGTCTCCTTGTGGTAAAGCGCCAGGGCCGCCAGCAGGGCTACGGACAATCCGCCGCGCAGGGCTGCCTGGCCTCCAGTCTCGAAGCGGGCCTTGTAGAGCCGGTAGGCCAGGATGCCCAGCATGAAAAGCCCCATGTCCAGAAACGGGTTGCGCAGGTACCATGAGTCGTTGATGAGCCCGATGTTTTTGAGCCAGAGCTTGCCCCCCAGGCAGGCGAGCACCACCGGCACGAGGGTTCGTGTGCGCAACCGGACCAGCCAGGGGGCCAGAAGATAGAAGTAGAGTTCGATCTCGATGGACCAAGCCTGCGGGATGAACAGCACCCCCCAGGACGGCGGGTGCTCCGGGCTGAACGCCCCAAAGAGGCTTGCCGGGGTGGTCATGGATAAGAAAAAAAGGACGTTTTCACCGAATATGCCGAGATTGGACGCTATCGCGTAGAGGAAGGAAGCCCCGTCCAGTCCCACCATGGTCTGGCCCCAATCCCCCAGGTGCCACCAGCGCCCCGTCCCGAGGCGCAGGGCCGCGATCGCCGCCAGATAGCAGAGCAGGATGGCCCAGTAGACCGGGAATAGCCTGAAAAAGCGGCTCTTGTAGAAAGCCGTCGTCCGGGACTCCCCTGCGTACTTCACGTGCAGGATCATGCCCATGTAAAAGCCCGAGATGATAAAGAAGACTTCCACGGCCATGTCGGCCCCCAGCCCCAGGAAGGCGGGAAGTGAGGCCCGGACGGCTCCGTGGAAGTGGTCCACGCAGACGATGAGGGCCAGTAGAAACCTTAAAACGCCCATGGCCTGTGCATTCCGGAAGATGGCGGTGTGTGGATGGTGCTTGAGGGCATGGCGTCTTGTTGGTGGCCGCGAACGGCTGGGACGATTCCGGTCCTGAGGGGTCGGTCAGGCTTCAGCCAAGCGGCGCATACACCGGCGTAGCCGTCCCGTCCAGGCTCACATGGGGGCGGGGGCCTGCAACCGAATCTTCATCGCGCCCTGCGGGGGGTCGGGAGGCGAAAGAGCGGGGAGGCCCCTTCCGAGACGCAAACGGCATCGACGGACACAGGGCGAGAACCCGGCCGCCGTTGACAACAACCCCTGAAAAAAGTAGACAATACTGTAAGGTCAGACTCAGAAATGTCCCTCAATACGACGAGGTAAACAAATGAAACGCAAATTCAGTTTTATGTTCGTCATGCTGACATTTCTGTGCGTTATTCCTTTTCTGCATGGGTGCAGCGAACTGGTTCTTTTCAATCCCAAGGGACCCATTGGGGAATCTGAAAAATACATCATTCTTGTCGCGTTCGCCTTGATGTTGGCGGTCGTCATCCCTGTCATCGTCATGTCAATATGGTTCCCGTTGAAATACAAAGAGACCAACACAAAAGCACCGTATGACCCGAACTGGAGCTACTCAAAGAAAATAGAAATAGTAATGTGGCTTGTACCGTTCGTCATTGTATTGATTTTGTCTACCATATTATGGCGAGAGACGCATCGCCTCGATCCCTACAAGCCGATTGCCAGCGAAGCCAAGCCGTTGAATGTAGAAGTTGTCAGCCTGGATTGGAAATGGCTTTTCATTTATCCGGAACAAAATATCGCCGTCGTCAATCAATTTGTCTTCCCTGAAAAAATACCGCTGAGTTTCAAGATAACGTCGGACACGGTCATGACGTCATTTTTCATCCCCCAGTTGGGCAGCCAAATTTATGCCATGGCCGGCATGCAGACCCACTTGCATCTTATGGCCGATGAACAAGGGGATTATACGGGTCAAAATCAGCAATTCAGTGGAGCCGGTTTTCCGGATATGTCGTTCAAGGCCAAAGCCACTTCTCAGGAGAAATTCGATTCCTGGGTGCAGCAAGTCAGGCAGTCTCCGAACAAGCTCGATTTCGCCCGCTTTGACGAACTGAGGAAGCCGGGCGTCAGCGGCTCCGTCATCTTTTTTTCTTCGATAGAACCTGGCCTTTTCGAACATATCGTCAACAAGTACGACCCAATGACTCGCGGCTCATACGGCACGGGCGAGACGGCCCACCCCGCACACGGAAAATAAGCTGGCATGGAGGCTGTTGAAATGCTTGGAAAACTGAGTCTCTCTGCGATTCCGTATCATGACCCGATCGTCATGGGCGCTGTTTACGGTTCGCTCCTGGCCGGCGCGGGAATCATTGCCCTGATAACATATTTCAAGAAATGGCCGTACCTCTGGAAAGAGTGGCTGACTACTGTTGATCACAAAAAAATCGGCATCATGTATATTATATTGGCCATGATCATGCTGTTGCGCGGCTTCTCCGACGCCATCATGATGCGGGCGCAGCAGGCGGTTGCCCTGGGTTCCTCCCAGGGATTTCTGCCCCCGGAGCACTTCAACCAGGTATTCAGCGCCCATGGCACGATCATGATCCTTTTCATGGCCATGCCATTCCTTTCGGGCCTGATGAATATTGTCGTGCCCCAGCAGATCGGCGCGCGCGACGTGGCCTATCCCTTTCTGAACGCGGTCAGCCTCTGGCTGTCGACGGCCGGAGCCTTGCTGGTGATGGTGTCCCTGGGCGTGGGCGAGTTTTCCAGGGCCGGCTGGTCGGGATACACGCCTCTGACGGAAATGGCCTACAGCCCCGACACCGGCGTGGACTACTGGATATGGTCCCTCCAGATCTCCGGCGCGGGCACGCTGATGACGGGAATAAACTTTCTCGTCACGGTCCTTAAGATACGCGCCCCGGGAATGACGCTCATGCGGATGCCGCTCTTCACCTGGACCACGGTATTCACCAACGTGCTGATCATCTTCGCCTTTCCGATACTGACCGTCGCCCTGGCCCTGCTGACCCTCGACCGCTACTGCGGCATGCACTTCTTCACCAATGACATGGGCGGCAACACGATGATGTACATCAACCTGTTCTGGACCTGGGGGCATCCGGAGGTCTACATCGTCATACTGCCTGCCTTCGGCATCTTTTCGGAAGTCGTGGCCACCTTTTCCAGGAAAAAACTTTTCGGGTACGGGTCGTTGGTGTACGCCACAGCCGCAATCATGTTCCTTTCCTTCTCCGTCTGGGTACACCACTTCTTCACCATGGGGACCAGCGCGAACGTCAACATTTTCTTCGGCATTTCGACCATGTTGATCGCAATCCCGACAGGCGTAAAGGTATTCAACTGGCTTTTCACGATGTATCGCGGAAGAGTGAGAGTCACATCGCCGCTCTTGTGGACGCTCGGGTTTCTTTCGACCTTCGCGGTCGGAGGCCTGACCGGCGTGTTGCTGTCCATGCCCCCGGCAGATTACGTGCTCCACAACAGCCTGTTCCTGATCGCCCATTTTCACAACATGCTCGTACCCGGCGTGCTCTTCGGCTTCATGGCGGGCTATGCCTACTGGTTCCCCAAAGCCGTCGGTTTCCGCCTGAACGAAACATGGGGAAAACTCTCCTTCTGGTTCTGGCTGACCGGCTTCTACCTGGCCTTCATTCCGCTTTATATCCTCGGATTCATGGGCATGCCCCGGCGCATGCAGCATTTCGACAATCCGGCGTGGCAACCGTACCTCGTCATAGCCGCCCTGGGCACGCTGCTCATTCTCTTCGGCGTCGGCTGCACACTCATGCAATTGCTGGTGAGCATCAAGGATCGTCGCGCCAACCGGGACTTGACCGGCGACCCTTGGGATGGCCGCACCCTGGAGTGGCTGACGTCATCCCCGCCGGCCGCCTACAACTTCGCCGTCATTCCAACCGTGCATGACCGTGATGCCTTCTGGGATATGAAGGAGAAGGGCACGGCGTACCGGAAGCCCGATCGGTATGTTGACATCGAGATGCCCAGGAACACCTTTTACGGCCTTGCCGTCGGCGCGCTCGCCTTTCTTTTCGGCTTCGCCATGATCTGGTACATCTGGTGGCTGGCGGGCCTGAGCTTCTTGGGCTTGATCGCCGTGGTGGTTGCGCGGTCCTCCAATGACGACATCAACCACGTCATCCCGGCCGCCGAGGTCCAACGAATCGAGGACCTGCGCTCCCAGGGGATGGCATGAACAGTTTTTTTGGGCAGCGCAACAAAACCGCACTGATCCTTCGCAAGGGGTGTGCATGATGCAGACGCAGTCTTTGACCATGCCCGTGAATGCCACAGGAGAACACGAGGTTCACGACGTGGCCGCGACCCAGGCGCTCGGTTTCTGGATTTATCTCATGAGCGACCTCGTCGTGTTTTCCGGCCTGTTCGCGACGTATGTGGTCATGGCCCACAACTACGCCGGAGGGCCCACCGGCAAGGAACTCTTCCACTTGCCGGACGCCCTGCTGGAAACCATGTTGCTGTTGTGCAGCAGCGCGGTCTTCGGCTTGGCCATGGTGGCCATGCACAAGGGGGACAAGCGCCTGGTCCTGGCGGGACTCGCGGCCGCGTTTCTGCTGGGGTTGGGATTTCTCTCCATGGAAGCGAGCGAATTCCACACGATGATCCGCGAGGGCGCCGGGCCGCAGCGAAGCGGCTTTCTTTCCGCGTTTTTCACCCTCGTGGGCACCCACGGCCTCCATGTGACCTTCGGCATGCTCTGGATGGCGGTCATGATGGTGCAAACGGTCGCCAAGGGATTGACCGCGCCTGTCCAGGCCCGGCTCATGAGGCTGGGCATGTTCTGGCACTTTCTCGACATCGTCTGGATCGGTTTGTTCACCGTCGTCTACCTGATGGGGGTTCTGTAAATGAACCAGGCACACCAGACCAACGCCGGCGCGAGCAGCGGCTCCATCAAATCGTATGCGACTGGATTCGTTCTTTCCATCGTTCTCACCCTCATCCCCTTCATGCTGGTCATGACCGGGGCGCTCTCCCACTCCGCCATTGTTTTCTGTATTTTCGCAACAGCCATCTTGCAGATTTTCGTACAGCTACACTACTTTCTCCACCTTGACACCTCATCCGCAATGCACTGGAATTTAATGTCATTGCTGTTTACATTTTTCATAATATTCCTATTTGTAGGCGGTTCGATATGGATCATGTACAGTCTGCACTACAGGATGTAAGATCATCAGAAGTGCTCAAGAATTATTTTCTTGTCACAAAACCAAGACTGGTCGCCGCCAACCTGATATCAGCAGCAGGCGCTTTTTTTCTTGCCGCTCAAGGACACCTGTCCATCACCAACTTCCTGTCTGTTATGACAGGACTGTCCTGTGTTGTGGCTTCTGGATGCATATTCAACAATTATATCGACAGAAACATAGATAAAGACATGACCAGAACATGTGGCCGCGCACTTGCCACGGGGGCAATCTCACTGAAAGGGAGCCTTGTTTATGCCACTGCGTTGGGCATGGCGGGCACGGCAATACTCTCGGCGGGGACTACCCCGCTGACCCTGGCCATCGCCCTGGCGGGTTTCGTGATATACGTCGGCGTCTACAGCTTATACCTGAAACGCAACTCCGCCTACAGCACGATCATCGGAAGCCTAGCAGGGGCTGCACCGCCTCTTGCGGCCTATTGCTCCGCAAGGAACACCTTCGATATTGGCGCGCTGCTGGTATTGGCCATCTTCAGCCTCTGGCAGATACCGCATTCGTATGCGATCACTATTTTCCGGTACAACGATTATGCTGCAGCAAAAATTCCCGTAATGTCCGTCAGATCAGGTATCTCTGCGACAAAAAGACACATCATCTGGCATACCGTCGCCTTTATCCTCGGGGCCCAGATGCTCACCGCCTTCGGATACGCAGGCCACGCCTACCTTGCCGTCGCCACCGGACTGGGCTTGTGCTGGCTGTGCATGGCTTTGCACGGGTACAAGACATGCGACGATCGTCTTTGGTCCAGAAGGCTGTACCTCTTTTCCATCCTGACCATCTTCATCCTGAGCATCATGATGTCGATCGACTTCGCAAAGCCCCCTGCGGGGATGATCGCCATGGGGCAGTTGTAGCGCAGAGCCGCTCCACGCCTTACGAAGCAGAAGCAACCACACAGAGAAGCGCCCCCCTGCCGGAAGGCAATTTGGGGCAAGTGGCCGTTGCTCCGCACGCCAGTGATGATGCAGTGCGGGAGCCTAGCCTCCTTTTGCAGCCACAACCGACACGACACTCGCGCCCCAGAAAACGACCACGAGGGCACCCACCGCCCCCCGCCACGCGCAACCCTTTTGTCTACTTTTTGTTTTCTTAGTACACTTATTGTTTACGTATAATAGCCGTTGACACCTTCCCTTACTGAGCTATAGTTACGAAGCATCCAGAATATACTCTCGCGGACGCACATTGAGATTATCCACAACGGAGTCTTGTGACAACGCGCGGAAACCGACATGACACCCAGAACTCCTTGTGAGGACAACTTGTGCCCACAGGGAACACAACAGCTCTAGAAGCAAAAGCTACATACATTACACACATAGCACATATCCAATCCACTCTCTTAAAATCAACATACCGCTTATCACCACAAACAACATGGATCATTTCATCTTTCAACACCACTCAAACAAACACAAAAAAGCGAAACGCTTATAAATCGGACTGCATCGGGATACAGGACCAGCGCATGGCGAAAATTGCGTAGACTCTAGCCTCAACAACTAGAAAATTTCGCGAGGGAGCAATGCAACTATCGGTTCGTGACGCAGCAAATATTCTGAAAGTACCCACAAAAGATATCTACGATTGGATCAAACAGGAGGCCATCCCTTTTTACAAGATCAACGAAGAGTACCGGTTCAACCGGGTGGAGCTGCTGGAATGGGCGTCTTCCCGGCGTATCCTGGCTTCCCCCGAAGTTTTTCTTGAGGCCGAAACCGAAGACGAGCGCCTCCCCTCTCTCCTTGAAAGCTTGAAGGCTGGTGGAATTTTCTACCATGTAGGGGGCAACGACAAGGCCTCGGTGCTGCGGGCAGTGATCGACACGCTCTCATTTCCCGAAGAGGAGGAAGTGGACAAGGACTTCCTCTACCAGGTGCTGCTGGCCCGCGAGGCCCTTGGCTCAACCTGCGTCGGAGACGGCGTGGCCATCCCCCACGTTCGCAACCCGGTCGTCCTGCATGTGACCAACCCCTCGATCTGGCTCTGCTTCCTGGATCATCCGATAGATTTCGGCGCCCCGGACGGCCTCCCTGTCAACATTTTATTTACACTCATCAGCCCGACGGTCAGGGATCACCTCCACCTGCTGTCGCGACTGAGTTTTGCGCTGCTGGACAAGACCTTCAAGGCGGCGTTGAAGCGGCAGGCCTCGCAAGAGGAACTGATGGAGACGGTATCAAGCATAGAGATGGCGCAGACCGCGTTAGCCAGCGGCAGCGCCGTCCCCATCAGGTAGACCGCCTTGGACAAGCGACGCGTCGACCTTCATGACCGCGCATGGGGTTCTCCGTGGCTCTCACGTTGATCCTGGCGGCCATGTGCTCCATGGGCGCGAGCGGGGTTCCGGGCCTGTTGTCGCCCAGGACCTCGCCTTGGGGTCAGCGTATCGCCGCGTCCCTGATGGCCCTCGGCGCGGTTCTCGGCCTGGCTGGAGCCTACCTGGGCTACGCCGCCCCAGATGACGCGACGCTTGTCCTGCCATGGCCTCCCGCGAGCCGGAGCTTCATCGGCGTCGACGCCCTGAGCGCGTTCTTTCTGGTCCCCATATTTCTGGGCGGCGGACTCGGATCACTTTACGGGCTCGGATACTGGCGGCAACGCGAACATCCCCGGAGCGGCCGCAAGCTGCCTCTTTTCTGGGGCCTGCTGATGCTCGGCATGGTGCTGCTGGTCATCAGCCGTCATGCCATGGCCTTCCTGCTGGGATGGGAGGTTATGGCGCTGGCGGCGTTCTTCCTGGTCAGCACGGAGGACCATCGCGCCGAGTGCCGCCAAGCCGGCTGGGTATATCTGATAGCGACGCACATCGGCACCCTGGCCCTGTTCGCGCTGTTCACGCTGTGGCATTGGGCGACCGGTTCCTATGGGCTGCTTCCCGCCGCCAGCGACGCCCTGAGCCAGAGCGTCAAGAATTGCCTGTTCCTGCTGGCGCTGTTCGGCTTCGGCCTCAAGGCCGGCATGATGCCTCTCCACTTCTGGTTGCCGGGCGCTCACGCCAACGCCCCCAGCCACGTTTCGGCGATCCTGTCCGGGGTCGTGCTCAAGATGGGCATCTACGGGCTCTTGCGGATGCTCTCCCTGCTTCCCGACCCTCCCGTTGGCTGGGGCGGCCTGATCCTGCTCCTCGGCGTCGTCAGCGGCCTCCTGGGCGTGGTGTTCGCCCTTGGACAGCACGACCTGAAACGGTTGCTGGCGTATCACAGCGTCGAGAACATCGGCATCATCCTGATGGGCCTCGGCCTGGCGATGCTGGGACGCTCCGCCGGGCGTCCCGAATGGGTGGCGTTGGGTCTGGCCGGTTGCCTGCTGCACGTCTGGAACCATGCTCTCTTCAAGTCGTTGCTGTTTTTGTGCGCCGGTTCGGTCCTGCACGGGGCGCGAACGCGGGAGATCGACCGGTTGGGAGGGCTGGCCAAGTCCATGCCCTGGACGGCGGCGATGTTCTGCCTGGGCGCGGTGGCCATCTGCGGCTTGCCGCCTCTGAACGGATTCGTGAGCGAGTTCTTCGTCTATGTCGGCCTTCTCCGAAGCGTGATCGCCAACGGAGGGAATGGAGCCGGCCTGGTTCTGGCCGTTCCGGGGCTGGCGATGATCGGCGCGCTGGCCGTCGCCTGTTTCGTGAAGGTGTACGGCGTGGTCTTCCTGGGAAGCCCGCGCACGCGCGGCGCGGCTCTCGCCCAGGAGTCCCCGTTTTCGATGCTGGCGCCCATCGGCGTTCTAGCCGCCTGCTGCGTCCTGATCGGACTGGCCCCGATGCTGGCAAGTCCGGCCCTGAACGCCGCGACGGCCAGTTGGACGGACGGGATACGGCAAGCGCCGATGCGCATTGACGAATTGGTGCCGCTGGGCACCGTCGGCGGCATTTCCATCGCCATAGCCTGTGTGACCGCAGTGGTCGCCGTCGCCACCGCATTTCGCGGCCGGCGGGCCTACAAGGTCATCACCTGGGACTGCGGCTACGCCAGGCCGACCACGCGCATGCAATACAGCGCATCCTCTTTTGCCCAGATGATCGTCAGGGTGTTCCGCTGGGTTCTTCGTCCCCGCACGCATCTCCCCCGTCTTGGGGGACCGTTCCCCCGTCCGTCGAAAATGCACAGCCATGTCGACGACGCGGTGATGGACAGGCTGCTCGTCCCTGTCGGCCATTTTTTCGAGCGGCTGTTTCATTGGGTCCACTGGGTTCAACGAGGACTGACGCAGCATTACGTGCTGTACATTCTGACGACGCTCCTCGTGATGCTATGTGCTTTGATGCCCATGGAAGAGTTCTATGCACGGCTGTTTGTGCGTTGACGCAATACATGCATATATAAATACATTTCGCGGTCATACTGAGGTATTTGTGTAATGTCCGGTGTCGAAACGATTCTGTTTGGAATTGCGCTGCTGCCTTTGAGCGGCCTGATCGGGTGCATGTTCGCGGCGCGATCCACGACAGGCCAGCGAGTCGCGTCGGTGGTCATGGCGGTCGGCAGCACGCTTGGGCTGTGCGGCATGGTTGCGGCTTTCAATGATGCAAATCCGCAGTCCATTAGCCTGCCGTGGCTTCTTCCCTGGGGACGGTTCGCGGTGGCCGTCGACCCGATCAGCCTCCTGTTCCTGGGCCCGATATTCGTCGTGCCGACGCTCGGATCATTCTACGGATGGGGGTACTGGAAGCCGTTCGAGCACCCCCGGAGCGGACGCCGCCTGGGCTTGTCCTGCGGGTTTCTGGCCGGAGCGATGGCCATGGTGGTCATCGCGCGGGACGGCGTGCTGCTGCTGATCGCGTGGGAATTGATGGCCATTTCGGCCTACTTCGCGGCGACCGCGGAGGAAGGCAATCCAGACGTGCGCCAGGCAGGCTGGATCTACCTCATCGCCACCCACATGGGGACGCTCTGCCTCTTCGCCATGTTCGCGCTGTGGCGTCACGCCACGGGTTCGTTCGCCCTCGAACCCGCGCACGCGATGCCCGGGGGCATGGCCGGAGCGATATTCCTCCTGGCGTTGACGGGTTTTGGATTCAAGGCCGGGCTCATGCCGCTGCACGTCTGGCTGCCGGGCGCACACGCCAACGCGCCGAGCCATGTTTCTGCGGTGATGTCCGGCGTCATGCTGAAGATGGGCATATACGGCATCGTGCGGCTGACCGGACTGCTTCCCGCCGAGGCGTCGTGGTGGGGAGGGACGCTGCTCTGCGTCGGAGGAGTCACCGGCATCGCGGGCATCGCTTTCGCCATAGGCCAGCGGGACATCAAACGGTTGCTGGCCTACAGCAGCATCGAAAACGTCGGCATCATCGCCATGGGCCTGGGCCTGGCCTTGCTGGGCCGCTCGCTCGGACGCGCCGACTGGATCGTGTTGGGGCTGGGTGGAGCGTTGCTGCACGTCTGGAACCACAGCCTGTTCAAACCGCTGTTGTTTTTCAACGCGGGGGCTATCATCCACGCGACGCACACGCGCGACATGGACCGCCTGGGCGGTTTGGCCAAGCGAATGCCACAGGCGGCGTTCTCCTTCGGAGTGGGCGCGCTCGCCATCTCCGCCCTCCCCCCGCTGAACGGATTCGTCAGCGAATGGCTGCTGTATCTGGGCTTCTTCGGCGCCCTGGACCCGGCGACCGGCAGGCCGGGAGCGGCAGTGGCGGTGGGGGCGGTCGTTCTGGCGACTGTCGGCGCGATGGCGGTGGCCTGCTTCGTGAAGCTGCTGGGCACAGTGTTTCTCGGCTCGCCCCGCAGCGACGCGGCAAGCGGCGCGCACGATCCGCACGCCAGTATGCTCATACCCATGGGAATCCTGATGGCCGGTTGCGCCGGGCTGGGTCTGTTCCCGATGGCCGCCGTACCGGTGCTTGAGAAGGCGGTGCGGACATGGACTGTTCTGGACGGCCCGCGAGGGTTGTCACTCGCCGCACTTGCGCCCTTCTCTTCAATCTCCGTGATGGGGCTGCTGCTCCTGGCAACCGTGGGAGCCCTCGCCCTGTCCTTGAGGATGTTCCTCCGCACCAGAACGATACGCAAGACAAACACCTGGGACTGCGGCTACGCCCGGCCGGCGGCACGCATGCAGTATACGGGGTCGTCCTTTGTCCAGTCCATCGTCCACCTGTTCACGTTCATCATCCTTCCCAAATACAGTCGGCCCGCGTTACGCGGCCTTTTCCCGGCCCAGGACCAGTTCAAAAGCACCGTCCTCGACTTGGTCCTGGACCGCTTCGCTTTTCCATTGTTCCACGTCTGCGGAAAGTATTTCTCGACCCTTCGCGTGATACAGCAAGGACAAACCCACCTCTACCTGATCTATATCCTCACAATCCTATTCGCTTTGATTTTCTGGGGATCACTATGAGGTCACTCATGGCAAGCACAACAATCCATGTCCTGCTCCTGTTGCTCATGCCCCCCCTGCTGCTGGGCGTGATCAACAAGACCAAGGCCTTCTTTGGCGGCAGGGTCGGCCCGCCCCTGCTGCAGCTCTATTACGACATCCTCAAACTCATGCGCAAAGGCATCGTGCTCAGCGACACCACGACGTGGATCTTCATCGCCGGGCCGATCATAACCTTGGCCGCCGTGGTGGCGGCCGGCCTGCTGGTGCCTTTTGGCCAAATACAAGCCCCCATCACCTTCACCGGCGACCTCATCCTCTTTGCGTATCTTTTCGGATTGGCCCGGTTCCTGACGACAACCGCGGCGCTGGACACCGGTTCGTCCTTTGAAGGGATGGGCGCGGCCCGGGAAGTGACCTTCGCCTGTTTTTCCGAACCGGCCGTCTTCTTCGCCTTCCTGGTGTTGGCGAAAGTTTCGGGCTCACTGACGCTCAGCGACATGCTGCGCGCTTCGGTGGACGCCTCGGTGATGGGCAGCGCCCCCTTGATCCTGATCGCCATCGGCCTCTTCGTCGTGCTGCTGGCCGAAAACTGCCGGATACCCGTGGATGATCCAAACACACACCTGGAATTGACCATGATCCACGAGGTCATGGTGCTCGACCACAGCGGGCCGTTGCTCGGCGTCATCCTCTACACCGCCAGCCTGAAGCTTTTCGTTCTCGGCGCGGTGCTGCTGCACGTGCTCACCCCGTCATACTTGAGCACGGACTGGCTCGATTGGCCCCTGTTCGTCGCCGGAATGCTGGGCTTGGCCGTGGCGGTCGGCATCGTGGAATCCGTCATGGCCAGGCTTCAGATGCGCCATGTGCCGTACCTTCTCGTGTTCGCGTTGATTTCTTGCGGATTCGGGTTTCTCTTACTGATCAGGTGACACAATGGACAATTATCTCAACGGAATCCTCGTCATCGTCCTGGTGCTGAACCTGCTCTCGCTGGGAACCAGCCGCATCAACACGATCATAAAGGCTGTGTCCGCCCAGGGAGCGTTGCTGGGCATCATCCCCTTCGTCGTGCATCAGCATCTGACCCTCCCCGCCGTACTGGTTGCGGTCATGGCCATAGCCCTGAAAGGCATCGTCATCCCCCTCATCATGGTCCACGCACTGCGTGAGGCTCAGATCAAGAGGGAAATCGAGCCCATGATCGGATTGTTGCCTTCGATCATTCTCGGCGCGGTCGCGACGGCCTTCTCCCTGCTCTTCGCCAGCCAGCTCCCCCTTGCTTCCCAGCATGTGGGCAAACTGCTCGTGCCGACATCAATCGCAACGGTGTTCACCGGCTTCATCATTCTGATAACGCGCTACAAGGCTCTTACCCAAGTCGTCGGCTACCTTGTTCTGGAGAACGGGATATACATCTTCGGCATGCTCCTGATTGAATCCATGCCCCTGATCGTGGAATTGGGCGCGCTGCTGGACCTTTTCGTGGGCATCTTCGTAATCTGCATCATAACAAACCACATCAACCAGGCGTTTTCATCGATGGACACGCGCCGTTTGGTTACACTCAAGGAATGACGCCATGGAGTTCGCCCTGATTGCCGTGCCCCTTTTCGTGGCCGCTGTCGCCGCATCGATCCCGTCCAACAGGACGAGGCCATGGCTGTTGCCCCTGGCCGCCGTTGCGCATTTGTCCTTGACTGCGCTCCTCCTGATGCACCCCGAGATGACGGCAGGTTCGCCCTGGTTGAAGCTCGACCCCCTTGGCCGCATCATACTTCCAATGATCAGCGTGCTGTTTCTGCTCTGCTCGTTTTACGCCGTCGGAGTCCTGCACTACCGCGACACACAGCTCAACCGCGTGTTCTGCGTGTGCCTGACAGGCTTTCTCAGCGTCATGAGCCTTGTGGTCTTGTCGCAACATCTCGGGCTTATGTGGGTGGCCATAGAAACCACCACGCTCGTCACCGCCCCGCTCGTCTATTTCAACCGGACGCCACAAAGCATCGAGGCAACCTGGAAGTACCTGCTCATCGGCTCCGTCGGGATCGCCCTCGCCCTGCTGGGCACGTTCTTCCTGGCATACTCGTCGCTGCACCAGGGGATCGAGCCGACCCTGGCCATCGACGACCTGCTGCTGAACGCCCCGAGGCTCTCCAAGTCCTGGCTGCACGCGGCGTTCGTCCTGCTGCTGGTCGGCTACGGCACGAAGATGGGGCTGGCCCCCATGCACACATGGAAGCCGGACGCCTACGGAGAAGCGCCGGGAGTGGTCGGAGCCATCTTTTCCGGCGGCGTCACGAGCTGCGCGTTTCTCGCCCTGCTGCGCGTGTACCACATCTGCGAAGCCGCCGGAGAGGGCGCCTACATTTCGCGGCTGCTGCTGTTGATGGGATTTCTTTCCATGACCGTGGCCGGCCTCTTCATGGTCGGACAGCGGGATTTCAAACGGATGCTGGCCTATTCCAGCGTCGAGCACATGGGCATCCTGGCGATCGGGTTGGGAATCGGGGGACCTGCCCTGTTCGGCACGCTGCTGCACGTGGTCACCAACGGCCTGACCAAGGGCGTCCTGTTCCTTTCCGCGGGAAACATCCACCGCGCCTACGCCAGCAAGAGCATCGACCAGGTGCACGGGGCGATGCGCCGGCTGCCCTTCTCCGGGGCGCTGTTCCTCGCGGGGTTCCTGGCGATCACCGGCTCTCCTCCCTTCGGCCCCTTCATCAGCGAATTCTCCATCCTTAACGGAGCCTTCGACGCCGGACGTTTCGCCACGGGAGGCTTTTTCCTCCTGCTGCTCCTGGTCGTTTTCATCGGCATGGGCTCGACCGTCCTCCAGGTCGTCCAGGGCCGGGCGTCCACGGCGGTCAACTTCACGCCGTACCGCGAAGACATCCTCACAACCATGCCGGTGGTTCTCTTGATGGCCTGCGTCCTGGTCCTGGGGTTATATATTCCCTCTCCACTGATCGCCGCACTCAACGACGCCGTGCATTTCCTGAAGGGCAGACCATGAACCCGAAACAACTTCGAATGGTCACATTGGTGAACGGCCAAGCCGTTGAACTCGAGGCGATCGCCCTGCTCGCGCCCGACGCCTTCCAGACCATCGTCGCCGACGCCGTCGAGGCAGGCCACCGCGTCGCCGCCCTCTTCGGCGCCGCCACGCGGCAGCCGGAAATCACCCAGATATTCGCCGTTCTGGTCAACGCGCAACGAAACAGGCTCCATGTCGTCCGGACAGAGGTCGCCGGCGACCGGTTCCCGTCGCTCACGCCCCGTTGCCCGCAGGTGCACCTCTTCGAACGCGAGCTCGCCGAGCAGTTCGGCCTCAAGCCAGACGGACATCCCTGGTTCAAGCCCGTCCGCTATCACCACTCGTGGACGCACCGCGACGCCTGGGACCGCCCCAAGGATTCTCCCATCCTGCCCGGCGTCTGCGACTTCTACCGCGTGGAAGGCGAAGAGGTGCACGAGGTCGCCGTGGGCCCGGTGCACGCCGGAGTCATAGAACCGGGCCACTTCCGCTTCCAGTGCCACGGAGAGCAGGTGTTCCACCTGGAAATCGCCCTCGGATACCAGCATCGCGGGGTCGAAGAGGCCCTGATCGGAGGCCCGAACGCGCGCTCGATCCACTACGCGGAGACCCTCGCTGGCGACACCACCGTCGCCCACACCATCGCCTACTGCCGGGTGCTGGAAGCCTTGTCCCGCTGCCAGAAACCAGCCCGGGCCCAGGCGCTTCGGGGCGTCGCCCTGGAGTTGGAACGCATCGCCAACCATGTCGGAGACCTCGGCGCGCTGGCCAACGACATCGGCTTCCTGCCCACCGCCAGCTACTGCGGCCGCATACGGGGCGACTTTCTCAACATGACCGCCCTGCTGTGCGGGAGCCGCTTCGGCCGCGGCATGGTGCGCCCCGGCGGCGTCGGCTTCGACGTGGATGACGCTCGCGTGGCCAAACTGTTGCGCCTGATCGACGCGGCCGAGAAGGATACGTCCGTGGCCGTGAACCTGCTCTGGGAAACCCCCTCGGCCATGGCGCGCTTTGAAAATATCGGCCGTCTGCCGATGCGCGTCGCCCTGGAACTTGGAATCGTCGGCCCGGCCGCCCGCGCTTCGGGTCTGCCGATCGACGCCCGCAGCGACCAGCCGTCAGGCTCCTACCGTTTTGCGCACATTCCGGTCTCCACGTATGAAACCGGGGACGTCTTCGGCCGCGCATACGTCCGCTGGCTGGAAATACAGCACTCCATCACGTTCATCCGCGAGCAGCTGAGGGCCATTCCATCCGGGAGCGCCCGGGACAGGATTGGTCCGCTCATGCCCGACCGGCTGGCGGTCTCCATCGATGAAGGGTGGCGTGGCGAGGTGTGCCACGTGGCCATCACCGACGATCAAGGCCGTTTCAGCCGCTACAAGATCGTCGATCCGTCGTTCCGCAACTGGACTGGCCTGGCGTATGCGTTGCGCAACCAGCAGATATCCGATTTCCCGCTATGCAACAAAAGCTTCAACCTCTCCTATTGCGGGCATGATCTGTGACAAACCGGCTGATGCCACTCTTTGCACAAACAAGGAATGAGTTATGCTGAGTGTTCTTTTGGCAAGATTGCAACAGAAGCATCGCACGATAAAGTACCCCAAAGGGTCGCCGCCCGAGTTGCCGGACCGGTTCCGAGGCCGTCCGAGCATCGACGCCGCCAAGTGCGTCACGGGCTGTCGCGCCTGCGCCGACGCCTGCCCCACCGGGGCCGTGACCGTGGCGGACGTCGTTCGCATCGACATGGGTAAATGCCTCTTCTGCGCCGATTGCCAGGCGGCATGCCCGCAAAGCGCCATCACCTTCACCACCGACCACCAGTTGGCCGCGCGCTGCCGCTCCGACCTGATCGTTGAACCGAACCGGCAGGGGCCGCCCCACGAGGCCGCCCTCGACGGCGACTTGATGAAGATATTCGGCCGCTCGCTCAAACTGCGCCAAGTCAGCGCGGGCGGCTGCAACGCCTGCGAGGCGGACATCAACGTCCTGGGCACTGTCGGCTGGGACCTCGGCCGTTTCGGCATCCAGTTTGTCGCGTCCCCGCGCCACGCGGATGGGCTCTTGATAACAGGACCAGTAACTCAAAACATGCGTCTTGGCCTGGAAAAGACTTTACGCTCCGTTGCAGAACCAAAGATTGTGATCGTATCCGGTGCTTGCGCAATTTCCGGCGGCCCATACATCGACCATGCGCAGTCCAACAATGGATCAGGCAAATATATGCCGGTCAACCTCTTCATACCGGGGTGCCCACCGCATCCGCTGACAATTCTCGACGGCCTGCTCCGTCTTCTTGGAAGAATCTAACAAGCAACAAGAAACAACGATGGTGACGACACGATGCATACATAAGTTTTCCGGCTGAACAACAAACATCGGGGGAACCCGCCATGTCAAGCCTGAAGGGACCCATCTCGAGGCTGCTTCAGTGGTGGAAGAGAATCCAGCCCATGATTGACGAGGCTGGACGCCGAAACATTGCCGAGCATCGTTACTGGGCAATGCGCCGGGCGGGAAACGAATGGCGGTCCCTTGGATGCGGGTTCACACCAGACGACAAGCAACAACCTTCCTGCAGAAAACTTCAATAGCTGCCGGTTGCCCTGAAGGATTCCGGGGACCAGACCGGATCACCGGCCTGATCCCCGCTCATGATCGCGACGGCTAGGTTTGTCTCAATGCGTCCATCACGCATGCTCCTGCCATCCTCCTGGAAGCCAGCCACCCGGCAAGGCCCGTCGTCATGACGGATACCGCCAGCGCTATCGCCCCCGTACCCCATGAGAGCGCTACCGGAAGGTGAACCGCTCCGTTCTCGCCGGCCGTCAGAGCTTGGCCCATCCCAACGGAACCCAGGCCGAGGCGGGAATGGTGGAGCGCTTGGCGTCCGCCACCTTGACCAGCCTCACCCGCGTGCCAGTGAAGGAGCTGTCCCCAGCAATGGGATCGGTCAGGCACACGTCCTTGAGATAGCCGTCCACGGCCATGGCCGGATTGGCCGCGAGCCCCTTGCCGCGCGCCAGTTCACCGGGAATCCGCAGGCCGTCGATTTCCACGTCGCGGCTTCCGTAGGCCCAGTGCCCATAGTGGAAGGAGATGCCCACCACTCCGGGCCGCATGCCCTGGGTGGGGCGGAGCTTTCCTTGCACCAGGCTCGGCGCTTGGCCAGGCCCCAGTTCGATGTTGCCTTTGAAGCTGGCGCTCTCCACCCGCACCAGGTCGCCGTCAACGAGTCCCAGGCGTTCCGCATCGGCGGCGTTCACGAAGACGAAGTTCTCAGGCGCGATGGCCAACTGCGCGACATAGTTGCCCGGGGTCCGCGATTGGGTGCCCTGGATGTCCTTGTAGGTGATCAGCTCCAGGTTGTATTCGGCCGGGAAGGCCACAGGCTTGCCGTCGAAGTGCTCCTGGACCTCGTAACGCGGCACGCCCGAGAGGGGCTTGCCCTGCACGGAGTGTTTGCCCGCGCCCACCGGCTCCACGTAGATGTTTAACTGGTTGGCCCAGGGATGGCCGGAGAACGCCCCGGCATAGGCCCCGGAAGCGGGCTCGAAGCGGCCTCCCCGGTTGAGCAGATACACCACGCGCTTCCAGATGGGCCCCACGGCCGCCTGCCACTTGGCTTCGTCGAAGACCCCCTTGGGCAGATGCCGCCTAGCCTTGCGGAACAGGGCCAGCTCCGCCTCGTCCGCCTCGGGCACTTCGTTGCCGGGCTTGTCCCCGGCGGCCAGGTTGGCGATCATCTTCAGGTGGAAGTCCTCGGGTCGATTGAGGTTCATTCCAGGGCCGAAGGCGTCCTTGCCGAACCCGGACATGCCCAGGTTCTTGGCCAGGGCCAGCATGGTGGTCTCGATGCTGATGGGCATCTCCTCGCCGTCCACGGTGACGATTTCCGGGATGGGCGCGGCCACGGGCTGGCGGAACTTGCTGATCTGGGAGAGCACCACCGGGCTGGTGCCCAGGGGGTTGGACCAACGCTCCAGATAGGAAAGGTCCGGGAAGATGTAGTCCGCGTACATGCTGGTCTCGCCGATCACGATGTCGGTGGCGATGAACAGCGGAATCTTCTGGGTGTCCTGGAGCATCTTGATTTGCAGGTGCCCGGCGGGAGTGGCGAACGCCGGGGTGCCGTAGTGCAGCCACAGTATCTTGATGGGATACGGATACCCGGCGCAGGCCGCGGGGATGATTTCCTGGTACACGTCGTCGGTGAAGGGGAACCAGGGCCGCTTGGCCGGGTAGCCGTCGCGCTTGAAGAGGGTTGTCGTTTCGTAGGGGCCGGAACTCTCGCGGGTGAGCTTCACGCCAAACGGCGTGAGCGCGTTCGGATGCATCTTGCCCACAGGGAACGGCTGGCCCTGTTTGTTGCCGGAGCCGTCCCAGGCGCCGCCGCCCTTCATGAACCCGCCCATGTGGTCCACGTTGCCGATCAGGAAGTTGAGCACGATGATGGCCTGGGCCGCGTAGTAGCCGTAGGTGGTCTTGATGGGGCCGCGATAGAAGTCGATGGCCGCCTTTTTGCCATGGCTAGTGAACTCCCGGGCCAGGGATTCGATCTGCCCGGGCTCCAGGCCCGCGACCTGGGCATACTCCTCGAGGCTCTTCACGGAAGAGGCGTCCTTGAGCGTCTTGAAGGCCGTAGATGCCTCCACCCCGTTCAGGGTGGCGGACGCGTCCAGATCGCCCACCACCGGATTCTTGGCGTCCGACGGATCCACGGCCGTGGGGGTCCCGTTCACCAGGACCACAAACTGGTTCTCCGTGCCCACCCCGGCCTCGGAAGCCCGCAGGAACTTGCCGTTCTTGGGGTTCACCAGCCAGGTGGCGTTGGTCCAGCTCTTCTCGCCGTTGGCGTTGGCCGCAGCTTTGTTGGCGTTTCGCAGGAAGGGCTCGTCAAAACGCTTGTTGTCGATGATCCAGCGGATCATGGCCATGGCCAGGGCCAGGTTGCCGTTGGGGTGGACCGGAATCCACCAGCCTTTGGCCGCGCTCTTGGAGAGCCTGGGGTCAATGACCGCAATCTTCAGCTTCCCATCCACGATGGCCTGGGACACCCGGGGGCTCATGGGCGTCGGGCCGAAGTTGGCCTCGTTGAAGCCCGTGCCCCAGAAGATCACGAACTCCGCCTTGGTGTAGTCCGGCTTCATGTGGTTGGGGCCCTTGCCCCAAGAGTACTTGCCGCCGCTCTCCTGCCAGGAGGCCAGGGAGTACATGAAGGCCACGTGGTGGGCTTGTTCGCAGATGGTGGTGTGTCCGAACCAGTTGACCGAGCCAAGCGATTGGAAGGTGAACCGCTTGGTGATCACGTCCCGGTCCGGGGCGATACGCCCGCCCTGCAGGACGAACTGGTTGTTCTTGGGGCCCAGGTCCGGATGGTCCGGGTCGATGAGCATGTTCAGGTTGGCAGCGTTCTTCTCCTTGAAGGCGTCCACTGTCATCTCGCCCTTGCGCACGGCGTCCACGTCCGAGGCCAACGCCTTGGCCAACTTGGGATCCTTGAGGGCCATGACGTCCTTGAAGCCCGGCACGTCGCGCTTTTCCCCAATGTCGGCGAACAACTGGCCGCCGCCCGTGATCTCCTTGATGGCCTGGTCGAAGGGGATGGATTTCCATTTGTTGGCACCGCGCGGCCCGGTGCGCTTGAGCACCTTGCGCAGGCGGTAGGGGTCGTAGAGGGTCTGCACTCCGGATTGGCCCTTGGGGCATATGGCCCCGTCCACGGCCACGGCCTCGACGGGGGGCGTTTCATAGGGCAACTGCGGCTGTACGGTCACCGGACTGTAAGGGTTGCCGTCGATCTTGGTGACCAGGCCGTCCTGGAATTTGACCTTCAGGGTGCACTGGGTGTTGCATTGCAAACAGGCCGTGTACAGGACGTTCGAAGCGTCCGACGGAGGGTACGGCCCGGCCCCGGATACATCGCCGCCCGGCTGCCCCTGGCGTTGGCAACCCAGCATGCTCAGAGCCGCGCCTCCGGCCAGGGCTGCGCACGCGCCGAGGACAGCCCGCCGATCAATCTTGCGTTCATTGCGATCCTGACTCATGAGCGCACCTCGCTTCCTTGGGAAGAACCGGGGAAGACCATCGGGAAAAGCCGCATCCCAACGTACCACAGGGCCACGCCCGCAGCGACGATGCCCAGAAGCACCTGCCACTCGAACCATGTGGGCGCGTACAGGAAGGAAAGCTTGCCTCCTACGGGGTCGGTGTATGCCTCGGCCAGCCCCTGGAACTCCGGCGCGATCAGCCCTGGGATGACCAGATTGTATCGCACGGCGAGGAACGTGACCGCCACCAGCCCCCCACCCAGGCCGATGCTGCCCGGGCTACGGGTGTTAGCCAAGAGCGTCAGGGGAACGGCCACGCCGAGCAGCACGTGGAATATCCAGAAGACGTACCAATGCGGACCGAAAAGAACATACTGCGCCATGTCGTAGCCTGAGCCGATTCCGTACCAGGCCGGGACCAGATACTCGGACGCCTCCAGAACGACCTCCACCAGCACCAGGACCAGCACCAGGCGCCCAAGCAAGGCGACCAGCTCCTTCCATGCGTCACCCCGCTCGGGCCAGAACCAGGCCACCAGGGCCGCGACCAGGGCCGCACCCGAAGTGAGGCCGCCGACCATGAAAAAGATGGGATAGAGCGACGTGTGCCAGTATTCGCGCGCGGCCACGGTGCCGAAAAGGTTCCCGGCCCCACCGGCGAAACCTAGGGCCAGGAAGATGCCGAGAAGCCCCAAGCCCCCGAGGTTGTCCTGGCTCCCGGCTGTCTTCGAGCCACGCGAAAGCATGACCAGCAGCAGGATGAAGTAGGCCGTATACAGCCAGACCATCCAGGTCATCATGGAATGAAACTGCGGGCGAAGGAAAACCAGCAAGGCCCTTTCCATGTGGCCCAAGTCAAGGCCGATGGCCATGAGTCCCATGAGCAGCGTGACCAGCGCCACGAGCAGGCACATCCGGGCGATGGGTTGGAATGCCCTTATTTTCAGGGTGTACGCCGCAGCAGCGATCAGGAACGCGCCCGCGGACAGGCCGCTGAAGTAGATGTAGGCGGCCACCCAAAGGCCCCAGGGCACATAGCTGGAAAAGTCCGCAGCCTGGTCGCCGTGGATGAACCGTTGATAAAGACCCAGTCCGCCCAAGACGGCGGCAGCGATCCATAGACCCCAGAAAAGCGGCGATCGGCCGGATTGTTGCGTCGAACGTGCTGAAGAGGCAGCCATTGAGACCTCCTTGGCTTCAGACCAGGTAGATGACTTTGGGCGCGGTGCCGAGTTCCTGCTTCAGGAGCACGGCGTTGTTGCTCACGGCCTGTTCGGAGACCAGCGACTTGGGGTCACTCAGATCGCCGAAGAACGTGGCCCGTCCGATGCACGTGGTGGTGCACATGGGCAGCTGGCAGTGCTCCAGACGGTGCACGCAGAACATGCATTTCCTGGCGTTGCCCACAGGGCTTTTGGGAATGACTCCCTCGCCGCGTTGCCAGGCGGTTCCGTACTCGTAGGAAGGCTCATGCTGGTATTTCCGGCCGGTTTCCAGGGCCAGGGCGGCGTCCTTGCCTGTGGCGGCGCCCCCGGTCCAGTCCTGGCCGAAGTCGAAGGTCCGGGCCTGGTAGGGGCAGGCGGTGATGCAGTAGCGGCAGCCGATGCAGATGGTGTAGTCGATCTCCACCACGCCGTCGGGGCGCTTCCAGGTGGCGTTGACGGGACAGACCGGAACGCAGGGGGGATTGTCGCACTGCATGCACGGGCGGGGCAGGAACTTTCGGCCGACATTGGGATAGACGCCGACCTCCAGGTCGACCACCGGCCGGTAGACTACGCCCGGGGGGAGCTTGTTCTCCATGACGCAGCCCACATTGCAGGAGTGGCAGCCCACGCACTTGCGCGTGTCGATGACCATTCCCCAGCGCCGTTTCTCAACGGGCTTGTTCATGGCCCGGACCAGTTCCCGCTGCATGCGGATGAGCACGTCCTCGCCCGGTTGGGCCTTGACGTGATCAAGGACTGGAAGATTCGTGACCCGGTCCGCGTTGGTCGCGGCCCGTGCCTCATGCTGGGCCGCCAGGTTCGCAACGCCAAGGGAGCCACCCAGGGCGGCCCCTGCCTTTAGAAGCGCTCGTCGGTTCATGCTCATGCCTGCTCTCCCTGCCGAAGGCCATCAGAAGTCCGGCTTTTCTTGAACCCAGAGAACTGTCGTCTTGTCCCTGTCTTCCGCCCTGCGCTGTTTATGGCATCAAGGAGTATCGGCTGGAAAAATCGCGCTCATGCCTTCCTCCCTCGCGTTGCCGGTTGATCGCAATTTCTATCCGAGCAGGAGCGGTACTCCCGCAAGGCGGCTAGGTCGATACACGCTTGATTCGAATCTGCCAGGTGCTTGCCGAGAACGGCCAGGATGTCGCGGACAAAGGGCCGTGCTTCATCCGACAGGCGGTAGTACGCCCAAGTCTTGCACCTGCGGTCGGAGACGATGGCTGCGTTTTTCAGGAGCGCCAAGTGGCGTGACACGGTGGATTGGGGCATCCCGAGGGCATGGGTCAGGTCGCACACACACAATTCACCCTCGGAGAGCAGGTGGACTATGCGCAGGCGCGTCTCATCACCCAAGGCCTTGAACAACTGGGAAATAGACTTCATAGTCTCATTCATTAATCCGAATATCAGAATCAAGGCAAGGGGAAGTGTCACGTTTTATAGCAGTTACGTGTCATCTCAGGAAAGATTGAGGAGCCGGACGGCCGACGGGCTTTGTCTGGCTAAGGAGCCGTGTGATGATCGCGGGCAGGAGCGTTGTCGGCGCAACCGGGACAGCCAGGGGCTTTCGGCGTAAAGTCCATGATGCTCCCCCGTGAATCCAGCTCCAGGTGGCAGCAGTCCTCGATCATCCTCCGCATCTGGGTCCGTCCCCGCAAAATGCGTGACTTTACGGCCGCCAGGGAGATCCCCAGGCGTTCGGAGACCTGCCGCTGCTTCACTCCTTCCAGATCGGCCAGGACGATGGCCTCGCGGATTTTCGGGGGCAGGGCGCTTAGCATCGGGGCCAGGCAGTTGCCGATCTCCTCAAGGGGGCCACTGCCCGAATCAGGGCAGTGGCCGGTCAGATCTTCCGGAAGCGGGTCCAGCGGGCGCCTGTTCCGGAAATGGTCCACCACCGCGTTGCGGGCGATGGCGAACAACCATGCTCGCGGATGGACCACGCGGGTGTGCGCGTTCAGGCTGGAGAGCATCTTGAGGGATACGTCCTGCAGGATGTCCTCGGCCTCGGCCAGGGACTTCACCCGCCGCATGATGAATGCCTTGAGCTCATCCCTGTGCTCATGCCAGATCGTTTCCAGCCGGTGTCGCACGGACGTCCCTCCTACTTCTTGGCGGCCTCGATGACTGCCGACGCGATGATCCCCTTCAAGGCAAGCCCGGGGAACATCTCCTCCAGTATCTTTCCGCTCTCCGTGTTCGCGCGGATGGACACGCTGTGAAAGCCCGCATCCTCCAGCATGCGCGTAAGCTTTTCCACGCGTTCGGCACCGGCCACGCATTCGGCGTGGAGCATGACGTCACGCCGGATTTCCTCCGGGATGTCCGCCAGCGCCACGATATCCGCCATGGCGATCCTGCCCCCCGGTTTGAGCACCCGGTAGGCTTCCCGGAACACCTGCGCCTTGTCAGTGCTCAGGTTCACCACGCAGTTGGAGATCAGCACGTCCGCTTCCCCGTCCGCGACGGGCAGGTGCTCGATCTCGCCCAGCCTGAAGGATACGTTGCCGCACTGGATTGACTGGGCGTTCCGTCTCGCTTTTTCGACCATCTCGGGTGTCATGTCCACACCGATCACTTTTCCGGCCGTCCCGACCTGGCGGGCTGCAAGAAAGCAGTCGAAGCCGCCGCCGCTCCCCAGGTCCACCACCACTTCGCCGGATTTGAGCGCCGCGATCGCCTGGGGGTTGCCGCAACCCAGGCCCATGTTTGCCCCTTCCGGCATGGCCTGGAGCTCCTGCCGGGAATAGCCGATCCTCAAGGCGAGTTCTTCAGCCGTGGCCGGCTCCTTCGAGCCGCAGCAGCCGCTGTCGCAGCAGCCGCCTCCACTGCCCAGCGCGGTCTTCGCGTACCGCTCGCGTATAGTTGTCCTGATTTCGCCAGCATCTTCGCCTTTCATGCAGTCACCTCCGTCGCCGCTTCAGCGGCGTTGTATGCAGGGAAGACGGAAGAAGCCGGAAAAGGATGCATCATGAGAAAGCCCCCGCCGGGCTGGGTTCGCTCCGACGGGGGCCCAGAGGGGGCATTGATGAGGATTACCGGGAGCAGGCGCAGCACGTACCCGCCGAGGGCTGGGCAGGCTGCTGATCCCCGAGCCTGGCGGCGATCTGCTCGGCCACGTTGAGCGCGTGCCCCATGATCTCCACTTCGGGCATCTCGTCCGCGCTGAAGAGATCGCGGTCGAAATCGATAAGGGAATCGGTGATGACCACTTCGGGCTCGAGACCATCCAGAACTCCCTGCATCATGCGCGTGGCGCATTTCAGGAAGCAGCCTTCCATGGCGATGACGCGGGGGGCGTTGCGGACCAGGGCGCGCTGCCCGGTGTTCTTGGTGAACGCGCCTCCGAGACAGACGCGCGCGGTCCTTTCCGGCAGAAGCGAGTGGCAGAGGATGTTGGACGCCTGCCGCGCGATCTCGCCCCGCAGGCATGATCCCTCGCAGCACATGACGGCCACGGGTTTGATCGATTCGCGGGCGGAGAAGTCCTCGCAGAGCTGGCAGACGCCGGCCGGCTTGAGGATGTTCACTGTTTCATACTGCTGCTCGCAACCAGACATGGGTTTCGAGGGGGAGGCCTTTTCGCAGCTCATGATTCATTCCTCCATATGGATGAAAGCCGTTCAATTCTTCGTAGCGCAGCAGCCGCATGCCTTGGGGGCGGCGGCGGGCTCGGCCATCTCGAGTATTTCGTGCAGAATTCCGGCAGTGCGTGCGGTGAAACGCTTGCACTTCTCCAGGTTCTCCTGGGGACCGAGAGCATTGAGCACGTCCTTGCAGCGGGTGTGTCCGGTGATGGCCCGGACCCTCTCCCTGAACTCCGAGGCGTTGGCGGCGATGTCATCCCAGCTCTCACCGGCCTTCACGCGGCCCTGCACCATGCCCAGCGCAATGAGCCCGCCGGCCAGCGCGCCGCACATTTCCTCCCGGCAACGGCCCACGCCGCCGCCGAAGGGAGTGGCCATCCGGGGGGCGAAGCCGTCGACGCAAACGCCGGATGCTTCGAGTACGGCTGTGAGCACGGACTCCGAACAGATGAGCCCGCCCTGGAAAAGTTCGTAGGTCCGCTGTTCCACTTGTTCCTTGTTCATGGAGGTTCCCCTTGTGTTTGTGTCCCTGGTTCGCGTCTGCGCGTCCCGATTGACATCCTATTTCGATCTGGATACCCGTTTAACAACAGTCTTCGATCAGGTATAACGATTATTCTTGATATGGTTGATCGGAAATCCCGAACACGAGGCAGGACCATGGAATTGCGGGATTTGAAGACGTTCGTGGCCGTGGCCAGGCTCTTGAGCTTCCACCGCGCCGGCGAGGCGCTGCATGCGGCGCAGTCGACGGTATCGGCGCGTATCGCCACGATCGAGGCGGATCTCGGCGTGAAGCTGTTCGAGCGCCTCGGGCGGCGCGTCGCCCTCACCGAGGCGGGGGAACGCCTGCTCGATTACGCCCGCAAGATTCTCGACCTGGAGGACGAGGCCAGGGCCTGGGTGTCAGGCGAGGCTGAGGCGCGCGGGTCGCTCACGGTCAGGGTGCCGGAGTCGCTGTGCGCCTACCGGATGGGAGGAGTGATACGCCGTTTCCGGGAACGGTTCCCCAACGTCCGCCTGAGCTTCACGGCCTGCACCATGGAGGGCCTGGACAAGGACCTGCGCCAGGGAGTGACGGACCTGGCCTTCCTCATGGCGGATTCGATCCGGGCGGGAGACCTCATCGTTGAGCTCCTGGGCGTTGAGCGATTGGTCCTCGTGGCCGCGCCGGCACATCGGCTGGCTGGCCGGGAGACCGTGGGACCGGAGGACCTCCGGGGCGAAACCCTGGTCCTCTCCTCGGCGGACTGCTCCTACAGGAAGATGTTCGAGAGCCTGCTTTCCGACAAGGGCGTCGAAACCGCCGCAGGGGTGGCCTTCTCAAGCGCGGCGGCCTTGCGCGGCTGCATCATGGACGGCGTGGGCGTCAGCATTCTGCCGGAGCTGGCCGTGCGCCATGACATCGAGGCAGGGAGGCTGGCGATCCTGAACTGGGCTGATGGCGAACTGGAAACCGCCGTGCTCATGATCCGCCACAAGGACAAATGGCTGTCCCCTCCCCTGGCCGCGTTCATGGAAATGGTGCGGGACAGGCTCATGAAAGGAACGCCTACTCCGCCCAGACATCTGCTCGAAAACCTGTTCGCACCAAAGACGCCGCAACCGGGAGGCGACCGGTGCTGCTAGAAACAACAGCGGGGCCGCTTCCCTTGGAAAGCGGCCCCGGTCGTGAAGACGTCTAACGGGGGCCTGTTTTTCAACCGGTGCTCATTTCGGACATCCGGCGGCGGGATGGTCGCATGTTTTGGGATCGCACCCGGGGAGTTCGCCCTCCTCCCCCTCATACACAGCGGCGTAGGGGCTCAGGAACCTGTAGCCTGTCTTGTGGTGCGGCAGCACCAGCCAGACTTCCTTGTCGGTCGACTCCACCACCCTGACGGTGACGCCCTCGGGCACGACCGTTCCTTCCTCTGCGAGCACTTTGACTGGATCAGCCAGCAGACGTTCTTTGAACCCGGAATCCGACAAAGCCTTCTCTACGATTGCTTCCCAATTCTTTAGATGCATCTGCATACCCTCCTTGAGAAGATCGAAAAGTCGTATTCCCCTGCCGGGAAAGACCTGTGGCGAACGATGCTTCCTCAATGGCAGGCCTGCGGGCCACGTCCCTTGCCCACCACTTGGCCTCGAACTCACCTGGGGCTTTGGCGGGAGCTGCCGTGCGAATAACATGGTTCCCGCATGCAGTCTGCCCCCTACGGCCTGCAGGAGACGTGGCATACGCCGAGCGGCGTATTCACGGCGTGGGGGAAGTATCTGCGCTTGATCCACAGGGCCACGTTCACCAGCGCGATGAGCACCGGCACCTCCACCAGGGGCCCGATGACGGCGGCGAATGCCTGCCCCGAATCGATGCCGAACACGGCCACGGCCACGGCGATGGCCAGCTCGAAGTTGTTGGAGGCGGCGGTGAAGGAAAGCGTGGCCGACTGCTCGTAAGTGGCCCCGGCCTTCCAGGAGAGCCAGAAGGACGCCAGGAACATCACCAGGAAGTACACGCACAGGGGAACGGCGATTCGGACCACGTCCAGGGGCAGGCGCACGATGTACTCACCCTTGAGCGAGAACATCACCAGGATGGTGAAGAGCAGGGAAATAAGCGTGATCGGGCTGATCTTGGGGATGAATTTCTCCTCGTACCACTGCTGCCCCTTGGTCTTGAGTCCGATGAACCGGGAGGCCATCCCAGCCAGGAAGGGAATCCCCAGATAGATGAACACGCTCTTGGCGATCTGCCCGATGGAGATGTCCACGACCATCCCCTTGAGGCCGAGGACGCCGGGCAGGAAGGTGATGAACAGGTACGCGTAGACCGAAAAGAACAGCACCTGGAAGATGGAGTTGAACGCCACAAGTCCCGCGCAGTACTCCCGGTCTCCCGAGGCCAGGTCGTTCCAGACGATGACCATGGCAATGCACCGGGCCAGCCCGATGAGGATCAGCCCGACCATGTATTCATGCTGCCCGGACAGGAACGTGATGGCCAGCAGGAACATCAGCACCGGGCCGATGACCCAGTTCTGCACGAGGGACAGCGTAAGCACCCGCACGTTGCGGAACACCTGTCCCAGCTTCTCGTACTTCACCTTGGCCAGGGGCGGGTACATCATCAGGATCAGCCCGATGGCGATGGGGATGTTGGTCGTGTCCACCTGGAAGAAGTTCACCACATCGCGGATGCCGGGGAAGGCCCAGCCTCCGAGCACGCCGATGAACATGGCCGCGAAGATCCATAGGGTCAGGTACCGGTCGAGAAAGGAAAGCCGTTTCACAACACTTTCAGACATGGTAAGCCTCCAGGCATTTTGAGGGCTTCATTCCCCAAGAGATCGCTTCCAGGTCGAACAGGCAATATCCGCATATCCGGATTTATGAACCAAGGAAAGGTCTTGAGATGAAATAGACTCCGAGCAAGGCGATCAGGCCGCCAGCGCCCTTGCGGAACCATGCCCCGCCGTGCCGCATGGCCCCGTTCTCGAGCCAGCGCTGCACCAGGGCGGTCGAACTGCCCGCCGCCACGATGGGCAGGCAGTGCCCCACTGCAAAGAGGACGATGAGCGACACGCCCGTCAGAATCTTCTGCTGCAACGTGATGATCGCCAGGATGGGCGCTATGAAACCGAACGTGCACGAGCCGGACAACACTCCGTACGCAAGGCCAAGCAGGAACGCTCCGGAGAGGCCTTTGACCTTCAGGCGGCCCATCACGCCGCCGGAAATCGTGCACTTGGCCACCCCGAGCATGTCCAAGGCCACCCAGACCAGGACAGCCCCCACCAGAATGGTCCAATAGGGGCCGACATCTCCGAGCATGCGCCCCAACAGCGAGCAGATCACCCCGACCGCCGCGATGGTCAGGAAGAGGCCGACCGTGAAGGCAATGGCGTACCGGGCCGCTTCCCTCCCCTGGACGAGGCGGCCTTGTCCGGCCACATAGCCCACGATGAGCGGAATGCTGGCCAGATGGCACGGGCTGAAAAGAACGCTCACGACGCCCCAGAGGAAGCACCCAACGGCCGCGATGGCGAAGCTGTCGACCATCCAACTGTTGATCGCGAGAAATAGCTGGTCAAGCACGTTGGAAATTCCTCACTGCGCAAGCAGCTTGTCCAGAATATCCGAGATCGACTTTTTGTCGAAAAAACCCTCGTGCCGAAAGACTTCCTTCCCCTGCCTGTCGTAAAAAATCTGCGTGGGGATGGAGCGCAAACCGTACTTCTTGCTCTGGTCAGGGTTCTCCCACACATCGATGAAAAGTACGGCCGCTTTTCCGGCATAGTCCTTCTCGACAGCGTCCATGACCGGCATCATCATCTTGCAGGGGATGCAGGACTTCGCTCCCAGGTCCACCATGGTCACCATGTCTTTTGCCGGGACGTCAGGGAGGGGGGCGGCCTGCGCGGCCACACCCAGAAGAATGACCGTAGCCAATGTTATCAGCATGTTACGCACAGAACACTCCTTGAGTGTTGCTCGTATCACGAGGGACGTGCTCAGCAACTTTTCCCGGATCCGCAGCAGGAGGGACGCGAGGTCTCATTATTCAACGATGCTGCAGCTTTGCCGGCCACTTTCACCTTAGCCAAGTCCTCGTCGTTCACGGCGAGTTGGCGGTCCTTGTTTTTCTCGATTCCAAGGTCGGTGACGACGATGTAGCTCTTCAGGGGGATTTCTTCCCGCTCCAGGATGGCCTTTGCGCAGCCGACCGGGCACCCATCGAGGACAACCACTCTCGGGGTGCCCTGGGCCGATTTGACAAACCCTTTCAAACCGCCTCCGATCCCAGCCAGGCAGAACATCTTGCCGAATCCCTCGCGGGTGAGTTCCACGGCCGCCTGGTTGGTCAACTGCCCGACGTTGGAACCGCCCGAGCAGGCCAGGATCATGACCTCGTCACCTTTTGCGCAACAGGAACCAGACATATGCTTTTCTCCTTGATAGGGCCTAGCGGTTGATCCAGGCGGCTATCTCCGCCTTGGTGGGCACCTTGCCCACGCACTTCACTTCCCCGTTCACGGCGACCGCCGGGGTGGCGAAGACCCCCATCTGGGCGATCTGCTGGAAATCTGAGACCTTGACCACGGATGCGTCCACTCCGGTTTCGGCCACGACCTCGCGCACGATCTTTTCCGCCTCATGGCATTTCGGGCATCCGGGCCCCAACACCTTGATCTCCATGGAATCCTCCCGAGAGCTACAGGATGAGGTTGAACAGATAGCCGACCAGCAAGATGCCCAGGCCGACAACGCCGACGAAGGTGAGGAGCAGGCGCGGCTTGAGCACCTTCCTCAGAATGATCATCTCCGGCAGGGAGAGGGCGATGACGCTCATCATGAAAGCCAGCACCGTGCCGAGGGCCGCACCCTTTTCCAGGAGCGCGTGCACCACCGGGATGATCCCGGCCGCGTTGGAATACATGGGGATGCCGATACCCACGGCAGCCAACACCGACCACCAGGCATCCCGTCCCATGATCGAAGCCATGAACCCCTCGGGGACGTAGCCGTGGATGCCCGCGCCCACGGCGATGCCAGCCAGCACCCAGGGCCAGGTCTTTCCCACGATGTCCTTGACCGCCGTCACGCCTGCCTGGATCCTGCCAGCCCAGGACAGCTCCTGATCCGGTAGATCCTGCCCGGCATGGATGAGGCGCACCCACTCTTCAAGGTGCCCTTCCATCTTGAGCCTTCCGATGACCCAGCCGCTGACCATGGCCACCAGCAGGCCCGTCGCCAGATACAGCCCCGCCACCTTCCAGCCCATCAGGCCATACAGCAGCACGAGGGCCACCTCGTTCACCATGGGCGCGCTGACGAGGAAGGAAAAGGTGACTCCCAGCGGCACGCCGGCGGTGACGAAGCCCACGAAAAGCGGCACTGCGGAGCAGGAGCAGAACGGAGTTACGATGCCGAGCAAGGCGGCCAGGACGTTGCCGACGACTTCCCGGCGCCCGGCCAGACATTTTCGGGCTCGGGCGGCGGTGAAGAACGACCGGATGATCCCGACGCCAAAGACGACCAAAGTGAGCAGCAGCAGGACCTTGGGGCCATCGTAGAGGAAGAACGCCAGGGCGTCCGCGAATCTGCCGCCGTGGTCGAGTCCCAGCACGTCGTAGGTGATGGCCTGGGCCGTCGGCTCCAGGACGCTGTAAAGGCCGAACCAAAGGAGAAGGGCTGGAGCACCCAGAAGGGTGTATCGTTTCAGAGCCGCCCTCTCCGCCTGCGCAACGGCCGCTCCTGTTGCGGCAGAAATCCCGTCGCAGGAGCAGGTGGATTGCGCCTGATCCTCGAAAATCGTCAATTGGGTAAATTCTTTCATAATCATGCCCGCCTGGGTTTTGCCATGTCGTTGCTTCGGTCCCCGATCAATCCCAGGAACTTGTTCCTGATTGAGCCCAGCGACTCCCCGATGTGAAAGGAATCGATCATCTGCCGGGCTTCGTGGAACACAGGTTCTCCCGGCGAATGCCGTCCAGGCCGCCCAACAGTGCGGCGACGTCCGGATCGTCCTCCAGCCACGTCTTCAGGTGCTCAAGGAGTTTCCTGGCGTAGTCCGTTTCTCCTTCGGCCAGCGAGTAGTTGACCCACTGGCCGGCCTTGGCGCTCTCGACCAGCCCCGCATCCTCCAATGTCTTGAGGTGGTTGGAGACCGTTGGTTGCGCTATGCCCAAGGCGGCCTGAAGCTCGCAGACGCACATTGGCCGCCTTTGCAGCATTTTGATGATTTTCACCCGGTTGGGGTCTGACAGGGCTTTCATGAGGCGGATGAACGTCTTCATGCTTGAATCTCCATATTTGCATCTAGCTATACGTTAACCGGGAAGGCTGTCAAGGCTGGGGGAAGCGCCGCAGGAAGATTTTAGGGGAGTACAAAAGCCCGCCGATGCCTGGACCGAGGGAGAAAAATCCAACGACTCTACCGCATGCCTCAAAATTGGCACCGCTTCCGGCGCCTTTATCGATCACCCAAGCGATCTCATGAGCAGCGTGATGCTGTGAGCCACCGCTGAATCAACTCAAAACGGCCCCCCGCGATTTGGCGAAAGGCCGTAAATCAGAACTGCGATCCGAGGCGTGTGCCCCTCATGCCCCCCTCCAGGGAGACCGCGCGGGATGGCTCCCCACGGGAAACACGAAAGACACACGCCCGGAGAACAACTACCGTCAATGAGGCAGAATGAGCAGGCTCCCAATATATACGAAGATCCCCAGAATCGTCACGTAGCACACACAGTACTTCAAAGTCTGATTCAATATCTTCCCTTCAGACCCGACAAGTCCTGTCGCGGCGGTGGCGACGGCTATGCTTTGCGGCGATATCATCTTTCCGCCGGTGGCGCCTGCCGTATTTGCCGCTGCCAACCAATAGGGATCCACCCCAGTCTGCGAAGCAACTTCAACCTGGAGCTTTCCGAACAACACGTTCGCTGAAGTGTCGCTGCCGGTCACAAACGTTCCAAGTGCTCCGATAAGGGGAGAAATCATCGAAAAGTAATGCCCTGTCGCCTTCACAAGCACGACTGCAATAGCGGAAATCATCCCGCTATACGCCATCACCTTCGACATTGAAACGATACACAAAACAGTGAAGGCAGACTTGGAGAGTTTATTCAGGGTGTAGAAGAACACCTTGACGATATCGCCAATCTTGGCACCCTGAATCAATCCGCCAACAACCGTCGCAATGATGATCAGTGTTCCCGGGGTTGCGATCCACTTGAACACAAACGGAGCAGCCCCTTTTCCTTGATAGATCACAACGGACGTCTTGATGTGGGACAGGAGGTTGTAAACCGGCTCGACCACGGGACTGCTGGCCACGATGAAGACCAGCACAAGTATGTACGGCAGCCAGGCCAAAACCCCCTCCTTGAAGGTGATGACCTCTTTAGCAGCCCCATCTGCCTGCTCTTCCTTGTAGAACACCTTCGCGATGAGTATCGTCACCGCCATGCTGCATACGCTTCCGGCCAGAGCAGGAAGCTCCGCACCCAGATACTTGGCGGTCAGAAGCTCGGGGATGGCGAAAGCCGCGCCGGAAGCCAACGATATCCCCACCACCCCCTTCAACCCTTTCAGGCTCCTGGTGGTAAGAACAACCAGCAACATTGGGATCACCACGATAAACAACGTCAGCTGGAGAGCTATCTGACAGCTCAAAATATTCACATCGAGGTTTGTAATCTGGGCGAGCGTCAACACCGGGATTCCGATCGCTCCAAAAGCGGTTGGAACCGTGTTGGCGGCCAAGCAAATCAACGCCGCAAAAATCGGCTCGCAGCCGAGGGCGGCCAATATACTTGCCGGAATCGCCACAGCGGTGCCATACCCCGCTACCGCCTCAAGAAATCCTCCGAACCCCCAGGCCAGAATCAAAACCTGGATTCTGCGATCGGTGGTGATATTGGACAACATGCTCTTTATGGTGTCCATGCTCTTTGTCTGCAGCGCCATGTTGTATGTGAATATGGCTGCGACAATTACGATCACAATTGGCCAAAGACCCAAGGCAACTCCTTCCAGTGTCGCCGTAAACGCAGACACCAGAGGCATCTTAAACACCAACAAGGCAAGAACGACCGTCACGGCCAAGGACAAACATGTTGTCACGTGGGCCGGCATCTTGAGCACACCCAAGGAAACCATCAACCAAACAATAGGTATGAGAGCTACGCAAAAAAGAAAATACGTCCTCGAGATGTGATCTCGATATTCACCACACCCCAGCCAGAGGGTGTCGTCAATCTTCACAACGTATGAAGACTTTTCGTGGTCGTCCCACTTGTAATCGTACCAGCCGCCGCCCTTCTTGACGATCCCGATCATGTCCCTGATGATCTCTTTGCCGTCGGGATCCTTCATATCGATGAGGTTCTTGCCGACCAGCGCGGGATGGGTCGCCAAAGCCCTGTTGACGCCGTCGAAGTCGTAGGCGAATATATACAGTCCACGCTCGACAAACGCCCCATGGGGGTTGTTGAACTCGGCGAGGGCCTTATCCTTGCCCTTCTCCTGGATGTATGCCAGCGCCTTCTCCACCATCGCCACTGCTTCGTTCTTGAATTCGCCACAGCCCAACCAGAGGGTGTCGTCCACCTTGACAACGTAGGACGACTTTTCATGGCCGTCCCACTTGTAATCGTACCAACCACCGCCCTTCCTGACGATGCCGATCATGTCCTTGATTATTTCTTTGCCGTCAGCGTCCTTCATATCAATAAGGTTCTTGCCAACCAACACAGGGTTGGTCGCCAATGCCTTGTTGACGCCGTAGAAGTCGTACGCAAACACGTACAAGCCATGCTTGACGAACTCTCCGTCTGGGTTATTGAATTCAGCCAACGCCTTTGCCTTGCCATTTGCCTTGATATACGCCTGCGCACTCTCCACCATGGCGATCACTTGGCGATCAGACTCACTCGCCCCGATCGTTTCCGTCGACGCGGAAGCAACGGGAACCTTAACAATCGACAATGCGAGAGCAATCATCACAACGGCTGCCAAGGAATTCATCCTGCAAACTGGCTTCTGCAACTCCCTCAAAGAGCGGAACATCCCAACCACAAGCTCGAGAGCCATAAACACGGAAAAACGCACGTTCACAACTTGTCCCTTCTTCATTTTGTCTGAATGGTACTTCGCCTACGCAAAGTGTGAAATACGCCTTGGTCGGCATTCGGAATCGGCGGCAGGAATCAACCGGAAAAGCATGACGCTTTGGTTGAATCGCCCGTTACGTACAAACAACAAGCCCATGGGCAATCGCAATCTTGTCTCGTACCGGCTCTCGCGCCCCTGCCGGGGGGGGCACCGCGCGCGGCACCCTGGGCAGCAAAACGCCTCGCCGCAAGCGCCCAGGCAACGCCGAGCCGGAAGGCCGGCGGATAGCAACCGGTGTGCCAGCCGATGAGCGTCGAACAAACCACTTTGATTCCGAACAAATAGACACGAGAGCGACGCAGAGTCTCGCTTTGCGCGGGAGAATGGGTACGAAAAACAAGACAACGCGGGGAGAACGGGGGACGCGCCCGGGGACGAAAATGCTTATTTTTGTAAAATTATCACTGTAGTGGCGGCCATGAAACGGATCACAAGAGTCCTGAAAAACAGACGTCTGGATTGGCCTGAACGGATCCGCGGGCCATCAGGAACCTGAGAAAGGCGGCCTCCGACAAAGGAGGAAGCCTCGTGAAAGGCACGACTTCCAGTTGTGAACAGACGGCAGGCACCTTGCGCACGTCCGGCCACGATCCAGTGGACATATGGGGGCTCTACAACGAAGCGCCCCACTTCAACCGGGGTAGATACCCCTGCCCTCCGCGGGGAACGACCGGGACAGCCTGAACCACAGGCCCACCCTCGAGAATTGGGCGGCCTGGCAAACACGGTAGGCATTGACGCGCAAGGCGAATCCGAAAAACGCGAGCAGACTGTGAAACTCTGTTCGCGCTATCGCAGTTTGCAGCTTTTCTGCTCGTAGGTGATGATATAATCGCTGTGCATTTTCGGAGCCCTGTCCAGGATGAAGACGACGATGATCATCATGAGCGTCCCGCCAAACAGGAGTAGTGGCCCAAACATCCAGAACATGAGCGGGACCATGAAATAAAAAGCGCGCATGCCGATGTGAAAGTGATTCGCAGCCCGGTTCAACTGCATGGCCACGAACGTCAGGGACGAGCTGTAATTTCCGTCCGCGCATGGCACGTTGATCATGAACCCCACATGATTGTAGAGTCTGATCGAGGACGAAAAGCTGAAGAAAGCGATGAACAGGTTTACCAGCAGCACAAGGAGCTTCAGGGCCATGGTGCTCTGCTGGGTGGAACCGAACACGTTCAGCGTATGCCACGTATTTCCCAGGCTTTCCGCCTGCCCCGTAAGAGAGAGCACGCCCATGGAGAGCAGAATTGCCGTTGACGCCAGAAACGTGGCCGCCATGGTGGAATTGCGCAGCGTCTGCACAGCCAGGATGTCGTTCTTCTCCTCCATGATGTTCACCACCCACGCCCGGCGTGCCAAATTGGTGGCTCCCTGTATTGTGAAGATGGGATTGGACTTCAGCTTCCACCAGATAAACACGTTATACAAGGTGAACATGGCTACAGACGCCAACAAACACATCAAATCGAGCGCATGCGGCGACAATATATCCAGCATGACCCCTTTCTCCTGTCTGTGAAAACGATTCCGATAGAATTACGTTCGAATCCAGCCGGGCACCCTCCTGCCGGTCGAGTGCCCCATCGGCGCATCCGGTCTCAGCGCACCAGCGAGAACCCTTGCCCCTCCGCCCGGATTCGGTAGGCTTCGGGGCCCGGGACATGAACGCCGGACACGCGCCACCCCTCCGCGGCAGCCTTGGACAGCAACACCTTCCTGGACGACACGGCGGCGGCCGGATCCCAGTCGAAGGCGATGGCGATGTCCGGCTTGGCCAGTTGCAGATCAAGCCCGTGCAGCAGGTCCCCCCAGAGGAGCAGGTTCTCCCCCTTGGAGCTCACCAGCACGGCCGAGTGCCCGGGGGTGTGCCCGTAGGCGGCGATGGTCCGGATGCCCGGGAACAGTTCCCCCCCTGGCTCGAAGAGCGCCACTTTCCCGGGATAGAGGGCCAGCATCTCCCGGGTGGTGGCAAAGGTGCCGCGCGTCCTTTCGGGAGCCTTGGCCTCGTTTTCGGGGTTCGTCCAGAAGTCGTGCTCGACCTTGGAGATGTGGATCACGGCGCCTGGGAAGGCCGCCCTGCCGCCAAGGCCCAGTCCGCCGATGTGGTCGCGGTGGACATGGGTCAGGATCACGTCGGTGACGTCCTGCGGGGTGAACCCGGCCGCTGCCAGCGCCTTGGGCAGCCCCCCTGCGTCCGACCCCAGGAGGCTTCCCCCGCCGGTGTCCACCAGCACGAGCCTGCCCCCGGACTTGAGGAGAAAGGTGTTGAGCGAGTTGCGTGTCTTCCCGCCGGGATAGATATCCTTGACGGCCGCGACCTGTCCGGAATCGATGGCCAGAAAGAGGCTGGCGTCCAGATCGCGGTATCCGTCCGAAAGAATGAAGACCGCCACGTCCCCCACCATGGTGCTGCCCATGAGTTCCTCCTTGGCTGCGGCGTGAGCCGGGTTCGTACAGAGGAGACAGAGCACCGCGCACAAGCCGCAGACACGCTTCATGCCGTTCATGGCATCCTCCCTGGCGGATGTATTGAGTGTTTTCCTTAAAGCAGCCTCCCGAAAAGAACAATGGACTTGCGTCCGCCGCTGCCCTCCTCACGCACGAAAGGGCCGGAAGGAGACTCCCGGCCCTTTGATTTCGAGCCTTCGAGGCCGCATCCTCGCGCCGGACGCTGCCTCGGCGCGCACCGCTCCCTTACGGGGTGACGATGACCATGTGCAGGTCGCACACGTTGGTCATGGTGGGCCCGGTCTTGAGCAAATAGCCGATGCGGTCGAAGAAGTGGTAGGAGTCGTTGTTCTTGAGGGAACCGTTGATGGAGAGCCCCGCCTGGCGGGAGAGCTCCACGAGCTCGGCCGAGGCGTAGGCCCCGGCGGCGTCGGTGGGGCCGTCGGTGCCGTCGGTGGAGGCTGACAGGAAGGAGACGTTGGCGCCCTTGAGCTCGTCGCGCGAGAGCTCCGCCAGGAAGGCCAGGGCCATTTCCTGGTTGCGCCCGCCCTTGCCCTCGCCCTTGATCGTGACCACGGTCTCTCCTCCCGCGATGATGCAGGCGGGTTTCTTCACCAGAAGCTCGGTCTTGCGCACGTCCTTGGCGATGCCCCACAGGAATTTGGCTGCCTCGCGCGACTCGCCCGTGAGCGCGCAGGTGAGCGCCGCAGTGTTGTACCCGAGGCTGCGGGCGGTGTCGCAGGCCGCCGTGAGCGCCGCCTGGTTGGACCCGATGAGGATGTTGGTGGCAAGCTCCGTGGCCGGGTCGCCCTTTTTGGGGGTCTCCTCGATCTTCCCCTGGACGCCAAGCGAAAGGGTGCGCATCACGCCGGGAGGGGCTTTGTCGTAGAGCTGGTATTTCTCGATGATGGCCATGGCCTCTTCGAAGGTGGATTCGTCGTGGCTGGTGAGGCCCGAGGCGATGGTGTCCAGGCGGTCGCCCACCACGTCGGAGAGGATGAAGTTGAGGCTGCGCGCGGGCTGCATGAGCTTGAGCAGCCTTCCGCCCTTCACTCCGGAGATGTGCTTGCGGATGCAGTTGATCTCGCCGATGTCCGCCCCGCAGGCCAGCAGGGCCTTGGTCATGTTCTGCTTGTCTTCCAGGGTCAGGCGGATGGCGCCGTCGGGATGGTCCAGCACCAGGGGGCACGGCAGCAGGGCCGAGCCGCCGCCGGACACAAGGTTCAGCACCAGGGTCTTCTCGTCGGCCTCGCGCGCGATGTCCGCGATGCGCAGGGCCGCGCCCGCGCCCTGCTCGTCCGGCGTGGGGTGGGCGGACTCCACCACCTCGATGTGCCTGAGGGGTTCGGCGTGGCCGTACTTGACCGAGATGAGCCCCTTAGTGATGCGGTCGCCCAGGATGTCCTCCAGGGCCTTGCCCATCCTGGCCGACGCCTTGCCCGCGCCCAGCACCAGCACCCGGGAATAGTCGTCCAGGTTCACCTCGTGGCGCTCGTTCTCGAAGGACACGACCAGCCGCGGGCCCTCCAGGCGCACGTGGTTGACGATCATCTTGTAGGGGTCGACCCGGTCCAGGGCCGCCGTGAACATCTGGGTCAGGTGTTCGAATTCGCGCATGGGCACCTCTCTCTTCATGTCCGCGAGGACCGGGCTTTCACCCGATCCCCGCGCACGGTTCGTCAGTTCGCCAAGCGGTCCCTCGCGGAGGCTAGGGCAGCATCCACTTGAGCACGTAGGCTTGCGCGATGGTCAGTACGCACAGCACCATGACCATGGCAAGCGAGTGGAACAGGTTGAAGCGGAAGATGTCGCCCTCGTGGCCCACCAGGCCGGTGGCCGCCGTGGCCACGGAGATGGACTGGGGCGAGATCATCTTGCCGGTGACGCCGCCGGTGGAGTTGGCGGCCACGCACAGCTCGGGGCTGACGCCGATCTGCTGGGCGGTGGTCTTCTGCAGGTTGCCGAACAGGGCGTTGGAGGAGGTGTCCGAACCGGTGAGGAACACGCCCAGCCAGCCGAGTATCGGCGCGAAGAACGGGAAGAAGGCACCCGTGTTGGCGAAGGCCAGGCCCATGGTGGCCGACAGGCCGGAGTAGTTGTAGACGTAGGCGATGGCCAGGATCATGGCGATGGTGATGATGGGAAAGACCATCTTCTTGATGGTGCCGCCCAGGCAGGCGATGGCCTTGCCGTATCCGTAGTTGGGCATGAAGGACACCGAGATGAGTCCGCCGATGAGTACGGCCGTGCCCGCTGCCTGACCGAAGTTGAAGTTGTAGATGGCCGGGTACAAGGCCTTGGCGGCCGGGATGCCCTCAGGGACGATGGGAGGCATCTTGGTCACCAAGTTGTGCAGGCCGGGCCACTGGAAGGTGAAGCCGATGGGCGCGAGCAGGGCCTTGATGTCCTGCAGGCCCCAGAGGAGCACCATCACGGCCAGCACGATGTAGGGGCCCCAGGCGCGCAGCACCTGCCCGGCGGTGTAGTCGCACCTGTTCTGGCCGGTGGGCGCGGGCTCGTCGGGGAAATGCCACACGGCCTTGGGCTTCCAGACCTTCAGAAGGGCCAGCAGGGCCAGGATGGTCACGATGGCGGACATGATGTCCGGCAGGTAGGGGCCGTGGAAGTTGGAGAAGAGGAACTGGGCTGCCGCAAAGGCGATGCCCGCGGTCAGGATGGCGGGCATGATCTCCATGGAGCGCTTGAAGCCGCACATGGTCACGGACAGCCACAGGGGCACGATGATGGACAGAAGCGGCAGCTGACGCCCGGCGATCTTGGAAAGGGTCATAAGGTCAAGGCCGGTGACGTTGGCGGCCGTGACCAGGGGAATGCCGATGGAACCGAAGGCCACAGGCGCGGTGTTGGCGATGAGGCAGATGGCCGCCGCGTAGGTGGGGTTGAACCCGAGGCCCACCAGCATGGCTGCGGTGATGGCCACGGGGGTGCCGAAGCCCGCCGTGCCTTCGATGAACGCGCCGAAGGCGAAGGCGATGAACAGCGCCTGGAGCCTTCGGTCATCGGTTATCGAGGCCAGTGAGTTCTTGATGATCTCGAATTCGCCGGATTCCACGGTCATGAAGTAGACCCACACGCCGCAGATCACGATCCAGACGATGGGGAAGATGCCGAAGAGGGCGCCGTAGGCGAAGGAGTTGAGCGCCAGGGACACGGGCATTTTCCATACGAAGATGGAGAGCAGAAGCGCCGTGGTTACGGCGCAGAACGCCGCCACGTGCCCCTTGGCCCGTTTCACGGCCAGAAGGTAGAAAAGAATGTAGAGCGGGATGCCCGCCACCGCTGCCGACAGCCAGATGTTGCCCAGGGGATCGTAAATCTGCTTCCAATCCATACCGTCCTCCTTGAGTATTCACCCCGGACTCCCGGGGGTCGTTTCAAGACGCGGCGTCCGGCGGAACACGCCCGGCGGCCGGGACCGCGCAGAGGCGCGGACCATCCGGGCGTTTGGAGCAGCGGCACAAATGAAAAGCGCTTCCAGCCCGGGAATATTTCTCATTGTGGAGAACTTTGCTTTGAATTAAGAGGAGTTTCAATTGACATCTTGACGGAAAATCAACATCCGGCGTGCGCGATTTTGTGCGCATGCACAAAGAGTCCGCCATGATCATTCCCGACACGCTGGCGCAGCACATTGTGGATTCCGCCCAGGGAATCATCCGCTGCAACGTCAACATCATGGACCGCGAAGGCGTCATCATCGGCACCGCCCAGCCCGAGCGCTACCGCACCTTCCACAAGGGAGCGCGGGACGTCATCGAATCCGGGCTCGCGGTCGAGATCCGTCCCGCGGACGTGGACCGCTACCCCGGCGCGCTGCAGGGGGTGAACCTGCCCATCGCCCTGGAAGGCCAGGTCATCGGGGTCATCGGCGTCACCGGCGACCCCGAAACCGTGCGCGGCCCGGCGCGGCTCATCAAGATGATCACCGAGCTCATCCTGGAACGGGAGCTCACCCACCAGGAGATGCAGAGCAGGCAGCGCCTGGCCGAGCAGTTCGTGGAGATGCTGGTGGGCGGCGGCGAGCAGTACCGCCGGCGCATCACCCGGGCGGCCAAGTCCCTTAACGTGGACATCGACGTGCCCAGGCTGGCCGCCGTTGCCGACGTCTCGGCCCTGCTGAGGGGCTTCTCCTCGGAGTACGGCGCGTCGGAACTGGTCCTTGAGCGCTCCTCCGAGGCCATCTTGGAGGGGCTGGCCTCCTGCGGCGGCACGGGCCCCGAGGATGTGGCCGTGATCCTGGACGGAAGGCTGGTGATCCTCAAAGCCATGGAGGAGAAGAACTGCGCCTCGGGCGTGAGCGCCTGGGGGGAACGGCTCATGGGCGCCTTCGAGGCCTGGGGCGTGGGCAAGGTGGCCTGCGGGGCGGGAGCCGTGGCCTTGAGCCTGGACGAGTACCCCCTCTCCTACCGCCAGGCACGCTACTGCCTGCGGGCGCTGGAGGGCCGGGGGGCGTTTCGCAGCATCCACGACAGCGCCCTGTGCGCCGGGTACATGCTGGAACAGGTGTCGGCAGGCCCGGCGGCCATGGCCCTGCGTCCCCTGGCGAAATCCCTCAAGGCGGCCCTGGAGAAAAAGCCCGAGCTGCGAGAGACGCTCTCGGCCCTCACCGCCAACAATTTCGAGAGCGAACAGGCCGCGTTCGCCCTGGGCATCCACCGCAACACTCTGGCCTACCGCATGGCCCGGCTGCGGGACATGACCGGGCTCGACCCGGCCAAACGCCTGGACGACGCCGTGCTGCTCAAGGCACTGCTGGCAGGGTCCGGGCGCTGACGCGTAAGCCGGGCCACCCGGCAAAGCGAGATTGCGACCATGCCATGGAACGCATTGAACAGGCGCACCCGCCTGGAACTGACGGCTCTGGCCATCCTCGTGGCCGGGCTGGGCCTGGCCGTACTCATCGACCGGACGGCCGGGGAGCAATCGGCTCCAGTGCTCGGGTACGAGTCGCTGGGAGGCGGGGTCCCCCAGCCGGTCAATCCCGAGGATTCCAGGCAATACCTGCGCAACCTGGAACAGTACAACGGCAAGACCGGGGTGATGCTCTACGAACTGCGGACCTGGTTCGCCGGGCTCTGGCAAGGCAGAACCCTGGCGCGGACGGTGTTCTGCCTGGCTGTGGCCGCCGCGGCCGCCGCGCTGTACGTGTCGCGCCGAACGCCGCCTCGTTCCGGTCCAGGACGGGACGAAGACGACCGGAGGGACTGAAACGGGCCCGTGAACATGTTCTCCGTCCTGAAAAACGACGCGAAGCGAACGTCCGCGACGCTCACAACGGCAATATGACGCATCCTCCTACCGCCAGGGCCAACACGCACACCACTGCCGCCCGAAGGGCCCTCCCCAGCTCGCCCGTGTTCCATTGTCGGTGTTGCATTCGATGCCGCTCCTTATTGCTTGGGGAAAGTTCCCCCGTGGCCTCCGCATAAATCTCCTGGAACGCCGTTAGTCACCAAACGCCGGGTATCAGGCGGAAGCGAACCCGCCCTGCGTATTGCGCGTAGCCGGCCAGCCCTTCGGACAACAGCCGCTCCTCCAGGACGGCCCGCACGGCCAGCAACGGGAGGAATACCGCAATCACCCCCGCCAGTCCCGCCCAGGATCCCAACAGAAGCGGCGATCCCGCAAGCGAAAGCAGCTCACCGGCATACAGGGGGTGGCGCACGACGGCGTAAGGCCCGGTGTCGATCACCTTCTGGCGACGCTCGGACTGCACCTTCACCAGCGGAATCGCGAAGGTGTTCACGCGGAAGGCGAAGCCGACCGTCACGTTTCCAGCCAGGATGAACAACGCTCCGGCGAAGCGGAGCCAGAACGGAACGTGGGACCAGCCGAAGCGGGCAGCGTCCACGGCCATGAAAACCAGCCAGGCATGATACAACGGCAGGAAGACGGCCATGAAGACCTTGTCGAAGGGAGCCTGTTCCCGCCGAAACGGCGAACCGAGCCGTTGCCCAAGCAGATCGGGATCAACCCTGGCCAGCCACAGCCCGCCTCCCAGTCCGCACGCCCCGTTCAGAGCCAGATAGACCCAGCCGGCCGGCCACCAGAGGCTTCCAGCAGCCCAAAACAGCAGCAGGGAGGTGAACAGAAGCCACAAAAGGGTTTGCGCCACGAGCTTGACGATCATTGGTTCCTCCGGAGCTCCAATCGTATACTTACCGGAAAGGCCAAGCACAACCGGTTGGATGTCCAAGGGACAAAAGAGACAAATCGGGCGCGCTCTCGCCCGGCGCGCGTGCTTTCCGGATGGTTGCGGCTTGGTCCGGCTGTTCCCGGACGCATGGACAGTGTGGGGCGGCCCAGCCGGACAGGCCGCGTGGAGCGGCCTCGCCAGGGGCGCACCCCGCTTGACAGAATTTCGCAATTGATAAAATTGAAAATAGGAGTTGATGACAGGTTCGGGCTTGGCGCATGCTCAATTGCGCTGCGTATTGAGCTTTCAACCACGTAATCAGTAAAGGTCGGCATGGACGAGCACATACAACCCTTCGGGAATACTCTTTTCGGAGTGGACAAATCGCGGCCCCCCGTGCCCCGTCCGGAAGGAGAAAGCCCGGGCGCCGGTTCGCCCTGGCTCAGCCCCGGCATCGTCCCGCAGGAAGACAGGCTCCTTGATTTGTTGCGCCGCACCCGCAGGGCTGTCCGGGCCTTCGGAGCCTGCTCCGGCCTGATAGTCAGGTCCTCGGTGGAATCCGACCTCCTGGGCGAGGTCTGCCGCCTGATGGTCGAGGAGGTGGGTTACCGCATGGCCTGGATAGGCGTTGCCCTCGACGACCAGGACAAAACGGTCAGGCCCATCGCCCAGTACGGCTTTGAGGCCGGATACCTGGAGAAGGCCCGGATCACCTGGGCGGACAGCGAAAGAGGCAGGGGGCCGACGGGCGTGGCGGCGCGCACCGCAGAGCCCATCGCCTGCCGGGACATGTTGCAGGACCCCCGCCTTGCGCCCTGGCGAGAGGAAGCCGCCGCACGGGGGTTTGCCTCGTCCATTGCCCTCCCCTTGAGAGCCGCCGGAAACTCTTTGGGAGTGCTCACCCTCTACGCCAGCGAACCGGACGCCTTCGAGGGCGACGAATTCGACCTGCTGGTGGAACTGTCAAACACCCTGGCCCTTGGAATCGATTCCCTGAGGGCGCGCGCCGAGAAGATAATGGCCGAGGACGCCCTGATAGAAAACGAGACGAGGCTGCGGGCCTTGTACGAGTCCATGGATGAAGGCCTCAGCGTTTACGAGCTGGTTTACGACGATACGGGCCGGCCGGTCGACTACAGGATTCTGGAGGTCAACCCCAAGTACGAAGCCATGATCGGCATCAAACGCGAAGAAGCGGCGGGTTCCCTGGGCTCGTCGTTATACGACTCCAACACTCCGCCCTTTCTCGATATTTTCGCGCACGTGGCGACCACCGGCAGGCCGGCATCCTTCGAAACCTTCCTCCCGCGCGTAAACCGGCATTTCAGCATCTCGGCCTTTTGTCCTCGTGAGGGGCAATTCGCAGTGTTGTTGAAGGACATCAGCGAGAGCAAGAAGGTCGAAGAGGAATTGCGATGCCTGAACGAAACCCTTGAGCAAAGGGTTCGCGAACAGACCCGGGAACTGCGGCAATCCAAGGAGGCCGCCGAGGCCGCCAACCAGGCCAAAAGCCAATTCCTGGCCAACATGAGCCATGAGTTGCGCACCCCTCTCAACGGCATTATCGGCTTTTCACAGCTTCTCGAGAAGGCCCTCGTCAAGGAGAAGAACAGGGAGTACGTCAGGCTGATCGTCCAGTCCGGCAAGTCGCTCCTCTCCCTGATCAACGACATCCTCGACCTGTCCAAGATCGAGGCGGGGAAGGTCGAACTTGAAAACCAGCCCTTCAACCTACGCGAACTCGTGGATTCAACCATAAGGTCGTTCACGTTGGAGGCGGATCAGAAGGGGCTCGCACTCGATTGCTCGGTTGATGACGACGTGCCTGACGGGCTGGTCGGCGACAGGGGCCACTTGCGACAGATACTGACGAACCTGATCGGCAACGCAATCAAATTCACGCACTCCGGCAGCGTGGCCGTAGCCGTCTCCCTGGAATGCGAGGCCGCGCCTTCCTCCGCCCGCCTCCTCTTCAGGGTTGCCGACACCGGCATCGGCATCCCCGCCGACAAGCACGAGACTGTTTTCGAGGCCTTCGCGCAAGTCGGCAATCACGCCCAGGCGGGGTCTTGCGGCACGGGCTTGGGGCTGTCCATTTCCAAAAACCTGGTCGAATTGATGGGCGGACGCATCTGGGCCGACAGCACGGTCGACGCGGGAAGCACCTTCTCCTTCACCGCCGGGTTCGGCCTAGCCGGACAGCCCGGTGGATGCGGGCATGACTTGGAAGAGATCCGGGCAGCAGGGCGAGACACGCCGAGCCTCAAGCTCCTGCTGGCCGAGGACAACATCATCAACCGGGTCTTTGCAGTCTCCATCCTGGAGAGGAAGGGCCATCGAGTCGTGGCGGTCGAGAACGGGGAAGAAGCATTGGCTGCATTGGCGAACGAATCCTTTGACGCGGTGTTCATGGATGTCCGTATGCCGGACATGGACGGAGAAGAGGCGACACGACGCATCCGCAGCGGGGAAGCGCCTGCCCTCGCCCCCCAAGTCCCCATCATCGCCCTGACGGCCTATGCCCTCAAAGGCGACCGGGAACGGTTCCTGTCGTCAGGCATGGACGACTACCTGTCCAAGCCCATAGACATGGAGGAGCTGGACCGGGTTCTGGCACACCTCATGGCAAGACGGGAAACGAAAGGACGGATCGCGCGCTGAGCCCCCCTTCCTGGCAATGGGCTTTCAAAACGCAGAGAGGCCGGACATCGCTGTCCGGCCTCTTCATATGTGTGGTGCCGAAGGGGGGACTCGAACCCCCATGGGCTTTCGCCCGCCACCCCCTCAAGATGGTGTGTCTACCAGTTCCACCACTTCGGCAGTATCGACTATTGCTTGCTTCCGTCCTGGGGCTTCTGCTCTTCGAACAGGTTCGGCCCAGGCTTCTTGTTCTCGGCCGGAGCGGCCTTCTGTTCGATGGTCGCACCTTCCATCACGGAGGAAGAAGGTTTGCGGGCCGCGCCGGTGTAGTAGTTGTAGGCCAGGGAGGTGATCAGGAACAGCGCCCCGAATCCGGCCGTCAACTTCACCAGCAGTCCGCCCGCGCCGGCGCTGCCGAACACCGAACCGCTGCCGCCGCCGAAGATCACACCCATGCCTTCCTTGCCGGCCTGCAGGAGAACCAGCACGACCAGAAGTACGCAGGCGATGATGTGAACGGTTGCGATGAAAGTGTCCAACGTTGTCTCCGATGCTTTCTTCCGATGCTCTCTCGGGGCGCTTTGGCCTTATGCCGTGACAATCTTCGAGAAGCTGTCCGCGCTCAAGGAGGAGCCACCTACCAACACTCCGTCGACATTGTCAAGCGACAAAATCTCGGAAGCGTTTTCAGGCTTCACGGAACCGCCGTACTGGATGCGCATCTCGAAGGCCTTCTGGCCGAATTTCTCCTGCAATATGGAGCGCACCAGGGCGTGCGCGTCCAGGACCTCCCTGGGGCCCGCGGTAAGCCCGGTGCCGATGGCCCACACGGGCTCGTAGGCCACGGTCAGGCGCTCCGGGACCACGTCGGCGGGAACACCGGCCAGGCCCTCCAGCATCTGGCGGCGCACCACCTCGGCAAGTTTTCCTTCCTTGCGTTCGTCGATGGTTTCGCCCACGCACAAGATCATGGACAGGCCGCGTTCCAGGCCGAAGGCCACCTTCTTGCCCACGAACTCGTCGGATTCGCCCATGATGTGGCGGCGCTCCGAGTGCCCGGCCAGAGCGTAGGAGCAGCCCATGTCCACAAGCATGTCCGGGGCGATCTCGCCGGTATAGGCCCCCTGCATGGAGGGGAAGAAGTTCTGCCCTCCCAGGGCGAACCCGGGGACCTTCTTGATGGCCTTGCGCACGGAGCGAAGCGCCGTGAAGGGCGGGATGATCAGCACCTCGCGATCTTCCGGGGCGGCCCCCTTGAGGGCCTTCACCAGGGCCTCGGCCGTGTCCTTGGCCTCGCTGTGCAGCTTGTACATCTTCCAGTTGGCGGCCATGAGCTTTTTCATTTGCCGTACTCCCTCAGGGCTTTGAAGGCGGGCAGTTCCTTGCCTTCCATGAATTCCAGGGACGCGCCGCCGCCGGTGGAGATGAAGGTCATCTTGTCCTCCAGTCCGGAGAGTCCCACCGCGGCGATGGTGTCGCCGCCGCCGATGACCGTCACGGCGTCCAGCCCGGCCAGTATCCGGGCCACGCCCATGGTGCCCTCGGCGAAGGCAGGGTTCTCGAAGGCGCCCATGGGGCCGTTCCAGACCACGGTCTTGGCCGGGGCCAGCACGCCCGCGAAAAATTCCACGGTGGCCGGCCCCACGTCCATGGCCGAGGCATCCGCAGGCACGGACTTGGCGTCCACCACGCCGGCCGCCGTCATCTCGCCCAGGGGCTTCCCGGCGTCGCGGCTTATGACGAAATCCACCGGCAGGGCGATGCGCACGCCCTTCTCGGCGGCCTCGGCCAGGATGGCGCGGGCCTCATCCAGAAGGTCGTCCTCCACTAGGGAGGCGCCCATCCCCAGGCCCTGGGCCTTGAGGAAGGTATTGGCCATGGCCCCGCCGATGATCAGGCTGTCCACCTTGGAGAGCAGGTGCCTGAGCACCCCGAGCTTGGAGGACACCTTGGCCCCGCCGGTGGCGGCCACGTAGGGGCGCACCGGGCTTTCCAGGGCCTTGCCCAGGAATTCCCATTCCTTCTTGAGCAAAAGTCCGCCGCAGCAGGCCGCCATCACGGCGGGCACGCCCGACACCGAGGCGTGGGGGCGATGGGCCGTGCCAAACGCGTCGTTGACGTAGACTTCGCCAAGCCGGGCCAGCTCGGCGGCGAAGGCCGGGTCGCCCTTGGTCTCGCCCTCGTGGAAGCGCAGGTTCTCAAGCAGGAGCACCTCACCGGACTTAAGCGCCTGGGCCATCTTCAGGACCTCGGGGCCGACGCAGTCCGGGGCGAAGGCCACTGGGCGGCCCAGAAGCTCCGAGAGCCTCTTGGCGGCCGGGGCCAGGGAGAACTTGGGATCCGGCGCGCCCTTGGCCTTGCCCAGGTGCGAGCACAGAACCAGCGACGCGCCCTTGGACAGGGCCAGTTCCAGAGTGGGGAGGCTCGCCTTGATGCGCGTGTCGTCGGTGATGGCCCCGTCCTTCATGGGGACGTTATAGTCCACCCTGACGAAGAGGCGCTTGCCATCGATATCCATCTCGTCCAAGAAACGCATGGGCATAGGGGACGCTCCTTAATCCTTGCGGATGATGCCGAAGGGACGTTCGTGTGAATACGGGATCGGGCGCGACGATACACGCCCTTGCCCTCGCGGGCTACAGCGAAGAATCCGCGCGACGACAGAGCCGTCCGGCGCGGGAAGCAAGGCGGGGTTTAGTCCGGCTGGGCCTGGGACACGTCGAGGTCCAGGCGCATGATGATGGCGTCTTCCCGGTTGTCGGGGTAATAGCGCCTGCGCACGCCGACCTCCTCGAAGCCGAAGCTCCTGTAGAGGCTCTGGGCCGGGATGTTGGACCGCCGCACTTCCAAATACCCGCGTTTTATGCCCATTTCGCGGCAAAGATGCAAGACGTGGGAGAGCATGCGCTGGGCGTGGCCCCGGCGGCGGTGGTCGGGATGGGTGGCGATGTTGAGGATTTCCATTTCCCAGGCCGCGGCGTAGAGAGTCAGGTAGCCCACCAGCCCGGCCCCTTCGCGGATGCCGAAAAGATGGAAGGGCTCATTGCCCAGCACGGTCTCGTACTGCTTGGCGGACCAGGGGACGGAAAAGCAGAGCTTCTCCAGGGCCACCAGGGCCGGGATGTCGGCCTTGCCCAGTTCCGCCGGCATGCCCGGAACAAACGCAACCGCCTGTTTCAGCGCGGCCCAGCCTGAAGAACGCGGCATATCCTGCTCCATGTCGTCGCCCCCCTGGGGGGCGTCGGAATTTTCCGGCAGGCTGGTCATAGCAAATATTTATCCATAGTAATTATTTCAGGACATTGGACGTGAACCAGGAAAAAAACACCCCACCGAGCGAATCCGAACCGGTGGAAGTCGTGGACGCCTCGGGCCGCACCCTGGCGGTCATGCCCGCCTCGGAAGCCCACCGCCAATCGCTGCCCCACCGGGCGGCGCTGGTACTTTTTTTCGACCGCCAGGGCAAGCTGCTGCTGGGCAGGCGGTTCAAGACATCCCAGGTCTTCCCCGGGCGCTGGGACCTCACGGCCCGGGGCCACGTCCATCCCCAGGAAGCGGCACTGGACGCGGCGTCCCGCCTGGCCGGCGCCGAATTCCCCGGCCTGGGAGGGCAGCTCACCCGCCACTGCGACATCGCGCCAAGCGAACACACCGGCTTCGAGGCCGTGGCCGTATTCCGCTACCCGGCCCATGGGGAACGCGGCCACTCCGGCCGGGAGATGCTGGCCGTGAGCGAGGAAGAACTCGCGGCCCTGATCCTGGATTTCCGAGAACTGATCTCGCCCACGGTGGTGCACGCCTACGAGACGGGCGTCCTGTTCGGCAAGCCCTGAGCCGGGCTGCCGGTTCGTTCGCGGCTCAACCGGCGGGCGGGCTCAGACGTCCGCCACCACCCGGTCGCGGCCGGCGTTCTTGGCCCTGTAGAGGGCCTCGTCCGCCGCCCGGAACATCTTCTCGAAATCCGGGTTGCGCTCTCCCAGGCTGGAAAGCCCCACGCTCACCGAAAGGCTCACCTCCCCCCCCGGAACGCGAAAGCCCACCTCCCGCACCGTGGCGCACAACCGCCGGGCCGCCTCCGCGCCTTCGTGCCCCCCCGTCTCCACCAGCAGCACGGCGAACTCCTCGCCGCCAAGCCTTGCGCAGACGTCGGCGTTCCTGCACGCCCCCCGCAGCACCTGGGCCACGTGCCGGAGCACCAGATCGCCCGCCCCATGCCCGAAGCGGTCGTTGATGGACTTGAAGTGGTCGATGTCGATCACCAGAAGGCTCAGCTCGTGGGAGAAGCGCCTGGCCCGCTCCACTTCCTGGGCTGCCCGGCCCAGGAAGCTGCGCCGGTTGGCGAGCCCCGTGAGCTCGTCCGTGGTGGCCTGAAATTCCAGCTCCCTCCGGGTGGCGTCGTAGAGGGCCATGGCCCGGTTGAGCTTCCAGACGATGGCGAAGACGCCCAGGGTGACCACGCAGAGTATCCCGAAGCGCATGGGCAGGCTTGCGGCCCAGGGCTTCAGCACGTCCTCCATGCCCGAGGTGACGGCCACCACCACCGGGTAGCCCGCGAGCCTCTGGAAGCTGACCAGGCGTTCCGTCCAGTCCGTCCGCACTCCCTGGCTCACGAACAGGCCGCGCTCGAATCTGCCCATATGCAGGATGTACCCGGGCGTATCAGCCAAGGAGCGCCCCAGGAGTTCCTCCTTGAAGGGCACCCGGCTCAGCACCACCCCGTCCGTGCGCATGAGCAGGATGGAGCCGCCGGGCTTGCGGCGCTGCGCCTCGTGCAGGAACATGAAATGCGCGAGATCGACCGCCCCGAACACAACCGAGACGCCCCCTCCGGCCATTTCCACCGGCATCGATATGGGCAGACCCCATTTGCCGGTAACCCTGCTCTTCACGGGCCCGGCTATGTACAGGCCGCGCGTGCGCGGGTCCTGCTGGGCCAGGAAGTAGTCCCGGTCCGAGGCGCTGGCCTTACGTTCCTGGCTGCCGGGGGGAACGTAGCAAATGTCCCCGGATTTGGTGACCAGCCGGATGTCGATCTCCCCCCGGGACACTCGCCGGAAGCTTTCCACCAGATCGATGAACTCGGGCGAGTTCGCGGGGTCCTCGTCCGGATGGGCGGCCATCCAGTGCCGCGCCGAGACCAGGGCCAGTTCCACCAGCCTGAAGAGTCCGTTCACGTTCTCGGCCACGGCCGCGTCCAGCTGGACGAGCTCGTCCTCTTCGTCGGCCAGAATGGCCGCCCGCTCGGTCACGGTCCAGTACGCCACCACCCCCCAGAGAAAGGCCACCAGGACGATGGGGGTCAGGACTATGGCGATGCGGGTTCTCATGCTCCTCCGTGGGCGCGGATTTCGGCCCTACTGGGGAGGATAACGGAAAAATCGATGCAGGGGCAAGCTTGGCGGAGGAAATCCTTCCGGAATCAACGCATCTCGCCAAGCAGGCCCGCCACGGGTTCGTGCAGCAGGCCGTTGGAGGCGAGGATGGAGCGCGAGCGCAAATGGTAGGGCTCGCGAGGATCGAAGCGGCTCACCCGGCCCCCGGCCTCCTCCACGAGGAGCCACCCGGCGGCGGTGTCCCAGGGCTTGAGCCCTATCTCGTAGAAGGCGTCGAAGCGTCCGGCCGCCGTGTAGGCCAAGTCGATGGAGGCCGCCCCGGGCCTGCGCACGCCCTGGGTGTGCAGGAGCATGTTCTCCAGGTCGGCCATGAGCCCCCGGATGTCCTCGCGCACGGTGTAGGGGAATCCGGTGGCCACGAGGGAGTCCTCCAGGGCGTCGACACTGGACACGCCGATGGGCGCGCCGTTCAAGTATGCCCCGCCGCCACGCACGGCGTGGAACATCTCTCCCATGACAGGGGCGTTCACGAATCCGAGGACGCTCCGGCCGCCGTGCCAGAGAGCCACGGAGGTGGCCACGAAGGGAAGGCGGTGGGCGAAGTTGGTGGTGCCGTCCACCGGGTCGATGATCCAGGTCAGCTCGCCCGGATCGAGGCTCTGGGCGGATTCCTCGGCCAGGAAGGTCGCTTCCGGCAGGATGCGCGACAGGCTCTGTTTGAGGGCGGCCTCGACCGCGAGATCGGTCTGGGTGACCAGGTCGATGCGGCCCTTGCGGGTGACGTCGCTGGGCTGGTCCCAGTGTTCGCGGATGATCTCCCCGGAGGCGGCCACGGCCTGACGGGCCTGCGCGGCCAATGCAGCCAGGTCTTTGGAGTCCAGGGTCATGGCTCGCGCGTCCTTTCCCGATCGGCCCGTGTCGTGCCGGAGCGGAAACCTAGTTGATGAACACCTGGTGGTAGTCGCCCCGGCGTTCGATGGTCTTGCCGGTGCCGCGCACCACGGTGGTGAGCGGGTCGTCGTCGAGCATGACGTGCAGCTGGGTCTCGTCGCCGATGAGCTTGTCCAGGCCTCGCAGGAGCGACCCGCCGCCCGCCAGCAGAAGCCCGCGCGAGGCGATGTCAGTGACCAGCTCGGGCGGGGTCTTCTCCAGGGCCTTGCGCACGGCTCCGACGATGATGGAGACCGGGTCCTTGATGGCCTCGCGGATGTGGCCGTCGTTTATCTCCACCGAGCCCGGAGTGCCCGTGACCATGTTCTTGCCAGCCACTTCCATGGTCAGGGGTTCGGGCAGGGGCACGGCGCTGCCGATCCTGATCTTGATCTGCTCGGCCATGTTCTCGCCGATGAGCAGCTGGAACTGGTCCTGCAGGTAGCGCTGGATGGCCTCGTTGAGCTCGTCACCGGCCACGCGCACGCTCTCGGCGTAGGCCACGGCGGAAAGGGAGATCACGGCCACTTCCGTGGTGCCGCCGCCGATGTCCACCACCATGTTGCCCACGGGCTCCTCGATGGGCAGGCCCGCGCCGATGGCCGCGGCCATGGGCTCCTCCACCAGGCGCACCTCGCGGGCTCCGGCCTGCAGGGCGCTCTCGATCACCGCGCGCTTCTCCACCTGGGTGATGCCGGTGGGCACGCAGATGACGATCTTGGGCTTCACCAGCCTGAAACCGGTGATCACCTTGCGGATGAAGAAGGCGATCATCTCCTTGGTGATCTCGAAGTCGGCGATGACGCCGTCCTTCATGGGGCGGATGGCCCGGATGCGCTCGGGGGTGCGGCCCAGGAACTCCTTGGCCTCCTTGCCCACGGCCACGAGCTGCCCGCTACGCGTTTCGATGGCCACAACCGAGGGTTCGTTGAGCACGATGCCTTCGGCCGGGGTGTAGAGCAGGGTGTTGGCGGTGCCCAGGTCCATGGCCAGGTCCTTGCCGAGAAAGCGGAAGAGTCTGTCGAATATCATGCGCGGCCCGTTCGGATTTATGGTTGGATTTTTGTCAAAATCGATCCTGTCTACGAGCTGGCCGAAAAAAAGTCTATGCCTTGCGCCGGGCCAGCCTTGCCTTAAGATGCAGATTTTCCAGGAACAGGGCCAGCTGGTCGGCCACGGCGGCGGCGAAATCCTTGTGGATTTCCCCGATCACCGCCTGCTCCTGGCTGGCCATCACCAGTACCGCCCGGGTACGCTTGGAGAAGTGCACCGGCTGGCAGATCACCGTCTTGAACACCGGGGAGCTGGCCTGGGCCCCGAACAGCCTGAGCGCGGAAGTGTCGGCGTCCTGGGCCAGGACCGGGGCGTCGTTCTTGAACACCCAGCCGATCATGCCCCCGCCCAGGGGGAAGCTGCCGGGGCTCGGATGGGCCGGGGAGAAGAGCACCTGGCTCACCCCCTCCACCGTGAACACGCAGGCCGCGTCGTCGCGCACCGCCAGGAAGCAGTGCTTGAAACCCACGGCGCGCGAGACAATCTCCAGAAGCTCGTCCAGGTAGGCGTTCCACTTGGGGTGGCGGCGGTGCAGGCCGGGCAGCTGGCGCAGGCACTGGCAGAGCCGGGCTTCTGCGTGGCCCTCGGCCAAAGAGTCGCGCTCAAGGAAAAGGGCCGAGACCAGCCGGGCGAATTCGGCCAGGATCTTCTGGTCCTTGTCGCCGAAGCTGTGCACCTTCTTGGAGTCCAGGCACAACGCCCCGGCCACGCCCTCCAGCGGCACCCCGAGGAAGGCGCGTATCTCGCTCTCGGCGTTGCCGGAATAGTAGCCGAGCACGCCGCGTTTCTGGTCGAAATTGCTCACGAGCAGAGGTTTTTTCTCGCGCACGATCCAGCCGGCAAGCCCCTGCCCGGGGGCCAGGGCCATGCCCTGGCGCACACCGTCGCCCAGGCTGAACGAGGCCGCCAGACGACAACCGTCGCCACCGGGCGCGGGCAGGAACAGCACGGCGGAATAGCTGTCGAAGACGTTGCAGACCAGCTGCAACACCCGCGAGAAGACGTCCGAGCGGGTCATGTCATCCTTGGCGGCAAGACATGAAGAACGCGATGGACCGGTCGTAGCTCTTTTCCTGTTCGGTGGAGAAGTAGCAGGCGGGGAGCTGATCCTTGGCCCGGTGGTGCCTCACGCACTGGCAGCAGTTCCCGTGGCGCGGACATCCGGGATAGGTGCAATTGCAGTCCGGGTTGCCGGATGCCTGGTTGGCGCAGACGTCGCTCATGCTCGTGGACTCCATGGAGCCCCTGTTCCGAGGGGATTCCTACCTTGACAGAACAGGGGAAATAATCTTTTGGTTGTGGACTTTGGGGGCGGGAATCCAGGTGCGTCAGACGCCGCCCGGCAATCCGCCCGGTCACTCTGGTAGCCCAAACCGTCCTGTTTGGAAAGCGGCCAGGACGCCCGGACCGGATGCCGCCGCCCGGGAACAATACGCACGTCTCATCCGGAGCCAGCCACATGTCCTTCACCTGGGAACACGCCTTCTCCAAAGCCGGGCCCAACGGCCTGGCCGGGCGCGTCCGGGCGCTCAAGGACGGCGGGCTCATGGCTCTCAAAGAGTACCTGGACCTGGTCCACGCCAAGCACGCCCTGCTTGGCCCCTATTTCGAGACACCGTCCTATCCCCTGGTGGAAAACCGCGAACTGCTGCCCTCCTTCGAGGTGGACCTCTTCGAATACAAGGAGCTGCCGGGCTTTTCCATGGTGGTGCTGCCCAGGCAGCTCTCCTACTTCCAGGAAATCTTCCAGTACGACATCCTGCACTCCCCCAAGGACGTCTCCCTCCAGCAGCGCAAGGCCAGCCCGGCCCTCACCGAGCGCATCCGGCAGAACAACCTGAACTCGCTGACCCTGCGCATCCCCAAGCAGAGCCAGGACCGGTTCCGCCAGCGTTTTTCCTCCTCGGACATCACCTCCCTGGACAACTACCCGGACCTTCTGCCCACGCTCCTGCACATGGAGCGCGCCCACGTGCTGGCCCACAACTCGCGCGGGAAGTTCCACCTGGCCGGGGTGTACGCCTCCTTCCCCTCGTACCTCGACACGGAGCTCAAGCAGTTCGGCCTGCGCATCGGCAAGTTCAGCTCCGGCGACGACGAGAAGTACGAGGTGAACCGCCTGTTCGTGTACCAGTTCCTCATGGAGCTCTACGGCTTCCCCATCGTCAGCGAGCGGCGCACCTCGTCGGCCATGTTCGCCAGGCGCCTTTTCCGCTCCGGCGAGGAGTTCATGGTGCGCGTGCTGGGCCAATCCGACCGCACCCTGACCACCATCTATTCCCACCCCGACGCCAAGCACTACCCCAGGGTGGAGAAGCTGGCCCTGGTGAGCGTGCACGAGCACTTCCGCGACACCGTGAAGACCCTGCGCGAAGGCGGCTATTTCGTGGACCCCGACCGCCGGGTGGCCCTTCTGCGGGTCATCTACAACCAGCACAAGTACGACCCCGACAACGTCCGGCAGGACCGCGCCCTGTCCGTGGTGCGCCAGGAGGTCATCCACCCCCTCACCGGCCAGGTCCTCTCCGGGGTCAACATCATCAAGGACTCGTACTCCATGTTCCTGCGCCTAAACGACATCGTGCGCGGGGAATACCACGGCCGCATCGTGTTCAAGCGCCACGAGATCGTGGAGGGCACCGAGTCCGACGACAAACGCCTCAAGTTCCTGCACAGCTGGCTCACCAAGCACCAGCGCAGGATCATCAGCTATTCCGATGATTTCTACGCCAACGTGGTCAAGGTGCTGGACGGCTACCTGCTCTCGCCCGACAACTACGAGCGCTTCACTCCCATGCGCTCGCTGCACCAGGAAGTCTGGAGCAAATACAGCTACATACAGCAGGCTCGCAAGCTCAAGACCCTGGAGGACCTGCTCAACCGCCAAGTCAAGGGGCAGAAGCTCTCCTACCTGTCCATGCTGACCTCCTTCACGGAGATCGTGGCCGATCTCAAGTTCGAGATGGTCAATTATTTCGATGAGCTGGTGGAGCGGGTCATCAAGATGACCGAAACCATCCTCCAGGATCGCTACCTGCACAAGAACTTCGTCAACCGCAAGGACGACGACCTGTCCGTGTACGGCCTGCAGATCAAGAAGATGTACGGGCGGCTCGTGTCGCTCTTCGACGAGTTCTCTCGCATCCGCAAGCTGCGCATGGAACAGCCCCGGACGCAAACGCTCATCACCCTCTAAAACCGCGGAGACGTTTCGTGGAAAAGCTCTTCATCACGCCGCTCAATGGCTGGCACAAGGCCAACGGGGCCAAGATGGTCCCCTTCGCCGGATGGGAAATGCCCGTGCAATATTCCGGCATCATCGCCGAACACCAGCACTGCCGCACCAAGGCCTGCATCTTCGACATCTGCCACATGGGCGAGTTCAGCCTCAAGGGCGCCGGAGCCAAGGACGCCCTGGCCCGCGCCGTCACCCAGAACCTGGAGACCCTGGCCCCGGGCAAATGCCGCTACGGCTTCCTGCTCAGCACCGAGGCCGGCGTGCTGGACGACCTCATCGTCTACCGCCTGGCCGAGGACGAGTTCATGCTGGTGGTGAACGGAGCCTGCATCGACTCCGACTTCGCGGCCATCAAGTCCCGCCTGCCCGGTACGCTCGCCTTCGAGAACATCTCCGACGCCACTGCCAAGATCGACCTGCAGGGCCCCAAGTCCTATGAGGTGCTGTGCCGCCTGCTGCCCGGGGACTGGTCCAAGCTCGGCTACTTCAGCTTCGTGAAGGCCGCATTCGAGGGCGCGGAAATCATCGTCAGCCGCACCGGCTACACCGGGGAGCTGGGCTACGAGTTCTACCTGCCCTCGGAAAAGGCCCAGGCCCTGTGGGAGAAGCTGGCCGCCGACCCCGAGGTGATCCCGGCCGGGCTCGGCGCGCGCGACACCCTGCGCCTGGAGATGGGCTACCCCCTCTACGGGCAGGACCTGGACACCAAGCACACCCCGGTCGAGGCCGGATACGAGGGCATGCTGACCTCCACCGCCGACTACGTGGGCAAGGACAAGGTCTTCACCGTGCGCGAGAAGCTGGTGGCCCTCTCCATCGAGGGACGCCGCAGCGCGCGGCACCACGACAAGGTCTGCCTGCCCGGCGGCGAGGAAGTGGGCGTGGTGACCAGCGGATCGTTCTCGCCCACGCTGGGGCATTCCATCGCCCTGGCGTTCGTGAAAGCCTCCGCCGCCGACTCGGCCGACTTCGTGGTCAAGGCGGCCAAGGCGGAACTGCCCGCGAAAAAGACCGAACTGCCCTTCTACAAGGGCGCCACGGCCAGGACCAAGCTGGCGTAGTTTTGTGCCTCTCCCCAGCAGGAGAGACGCATGAACACAGAGAAGAAGCAGGGCTCTGCCCTGCACCCGCCGGGGGGAGAAGCCTCCCCCCGGACCCCGGCCTTTCGCTTCGCGCCGATGCTCGTCCAGGTGGACGAGCATCGCGCCGCCGCGTCCCGGCGCGGGGGCCCCCCGCCCCCCCGCGAAGCTATAAGGGAGTCCAGAAGGCGTGAGCCCTTTGGCCGCCGGAGGCTCCCCTCCCCGACCCAACTTTCAACCCGCCCACTCCCATGGCCAGACTCGACTCCTTCTTTCTCCCGCCCGAATCCTGGGCCCCCCCCTTCCGCCTGGAAGGCGACGAGGCGCGCCATCTCGCCAAGGTGCTGCGCCTGGGCCCCGGCGCGCGGGTGCGCTGCTTCGACGGCCAAGGCCGCGAGGGTCTCTTCACCGTCGAATCGGTCAAGGGCGGCGTGACGCTCTGCCTCGAATCCGAATCCTTCGTCCCCGCCCCCACCCACGAGACCTGGCTGGCGCTCGGCTGGAACAAGTCCACGCGGCGCGGCTGGCTTCTGGAAAAGGCCGTGGAGCTTAACGCTACGGGCATCCAGTTCTTCGAGGCATCGCGCAGCCAGGGCGGCATGCCAAAGGCCCCCAAGGACACCTGGCTGGCCCAGATGGTTGCCGGGGCCAAGCAGTGCGGCAATTCCTGGCTGCCCCGGCTGGAGATGGTCCAGGGCGGCGCGGCGGGGGTCATTGAACGCACGGCGGATTTCGACTCGCGGATGCTCCTCTGGGAATCGCCGGACGTCCGGCGAGGACTCGCCCGGCGGGACTTGACCGCGCCGGGGCGGCGTGTTTTCCTTCTAGGCCCCGAAGGAGGGCTGACCAGCGCCGAAGCCTCCCTCTTCCAGGACGCCGGATTCACCGCCGTGACCCTGGGGCCCAGGCCTCTGCGCTGGGAAACGGCCGCCCTTCTGTGCCTGGGACTCAGCTGGTGGGGGGCGAACACCGAAAACGAGTGAGTACACCTCGATGAAAGCCTGGATTCTCGCCGCCGAAGCCTTCACGGTCTACGGCCTCGTGCTGTGGTCCCATTCCCTGCGCCACCGTTTCGGGCTGGCCTTCTTCTACGCGCTGCTTGGCAGCCTTACGGCCATCATGTCCTGGATAACGGACGCGGGCGTGGCGGTGCAGTTGGGGGACGTCACCTTCCTGGTTGGCTCCACGGTCTTCTACACCTCGCTTTTGCTCGGCGTGTTCGTGGTCTACGTGTTCGACGGCCCCCGGGCCACGCGGGTGGCCATCCTCACTGTGGTGGGGGTCTCGGCCCTGGTGCCGCTCATATCGCTCGTGCTGCACATGCAGACCCACCTTTCCAGCACCAAGCCCCTGGCCTACGTCCCCATACCCAGCCTGCGCATCAATCTGGCCAGCGTGGCCACCACCCTGGCGGACCTGCTCTTCCTGGCCGTGTGCTGGGAATACCTGCACGGCAGGTTGCGCTCCGTGCCGCTGATGGCCAAGGCGTTCCTGACGCTTCTGGGCGTGATGTGGCTGGACGTCATCCTGTTCAACTCCGGCGCGTTCCTGGGCGAGAGCTCCTACGTCTCCATCATGAGCGGCACGCTGGTGAGCCGGCTCATCATCTCCTGCTTCGCCGCGCCTATCCTGTGGGCGTACCTGGGCTGGCAGAACAGCATCGCGGGCGTGTACATGCCCCATCGCCCGGTGTTCGCCATCCTGCAGGAGCTCTCCGAGCTGCGTGTGGAGCTCCAGACCGCCCAGGAGGAGATCCAGCGCCGCAAGGAGGCCGAGATCTCCCTGGCGCGCAGCGAGAAGCGCTACCGGCAGCTCATCGTCAACGCCAGCGAACCCATCGCCGTCATCCAGAACGACCTCTACCTGCTGCACAACGCCCGATTGCTCGAGTTGACGGGCTTGAGCGACGACGACCTGCAGCGGGCCAGTTTCTCCGACTTCGTCCATCCGGGCGACCGTGACCGGGTCATGACCCTGGCCTACGCGGCCATCAAGCACGCGGGCAAGCCCCAGAGCGTCGAGTTCAGGGCGCTCACCGCCACCGGCCATCCCATGACCGTGCAGGCCAACCTGGTGGGCATCGACTGGGACGGGCACGGAGCGTTCCTGATGTTTTTGCACGACGTCACCGAGCGGCGCCAGACCGAACGCAGGCTCATGGCCGAGGCCACCCTGGACGAGCTGACCGGCGTGCTCAACCGCCGGGGATTCACCGAACGCTTCGAGGCCGCCGCCGACCGGCTCGCCCGCGACGGCAAGAGCTACTGCGTGCTCTACCTGGACGTGGACAACTTCAAGCCCTTCAACGACGAACACGGCCACGCCACCGGCGACGCCGTGCTCAAGGCCGTGGCCGGGGCCGTGACGACCCACGTGCGGGAGGAAGACCTGATCGGGCGCATGGGCGGGGACGAATTCACCGTGCTGCTCTCCGGGGCGGACGGCCGGGAAGCCGGGATCGTGGCGAGCCGCATCCTCGAATCCGTCCGGGCATCCTGCCTGGGGGTGGAGGACAAGCCCCTGAGCGTCACCGTGAGCATCGGCCACGCCCAGTACGACCCCGAACATCCGGTCTCGGCCTTCGAACTTCTCGACCAGGCGGACCAGGCCCTGCTCGAAGCCAAACGCCTGGGTGGCGATCAAGTCAGGCCGCAATGACAAACAGGACGTGACAACCGTCATGCAAAAGCGTAGATTTGGTTCATGCCACCTTTAGCCCACGCTATCCGGCCGGAGTCCTTCGAGGAATTCACCGGCCAGGGCCACGTCATCTCCAGGCTCACGACCATGCTCAAGGCCCCGCGCCTGCCGAGCATCCTGTTCTACGGCCCGCCGGGGTGCGGCAAGTCCACCCTGGCGATCCTCCTGGCCAAGACCAAGGGCAGCCCGTACGTCCGGGTCAGCGCCCCGGAGGCGGGGCTGGCCACCCTGCGCACCCTCATCGAGGGCAAGGAAATCCTCATCCTGGACGAGCTGCACCGCTTCTCCAAGGCCCAGCAGGACTTCTTCCTGCCGCTTCTGGAGAACGGCGACATCACCCTGCTGGCAACCACCACCGAGAATCCGTCCTTCTCAGTGACCAAACAGCTGCTCTCGCGCCTGCACGTCATGCGCCTGCGGGCGCTGTCCCACGGGGAGATGATGCTGGTGGCGCGGCGCGGCACGGAGGCCCTTAAGCTCGACCTGCCCCAGGAGAGCCTGGACATTTTGTCCTTCATGTCCGGCGGCGACGCCAGGACGTTTCTGAACCTGCTGGAATTCACGGCCCAGCTGCCGCCGGAAAAACGCGACCCCAAGGAACTCAAGCACAACCTGCCCGAGCAGGTCATGCGCGGCGACCGGGACGCGGACCAGCACTACGAGCTGGTCTCGGCCTTCATCAAATCAATCCGGGGCTCGGACCCGGACGCGGCCCTGTACTACCTGGCCTGCATGCTGGAATCCGGCGAGGACCCGCGCTTCGTGTGCCGCAGGCTGATCCTGTCCTCCTCCGAGGACATCGGCCTGGCCGACCCGCGCGCCCTGCCCCTGGCCGTGGCCTGCCAGCAGGCCGTGGAGATGGTGGGCATGCCCGAGGGGTTCATCCCCCTGGCCGAGACCACGGTGTACCTGGCCCTGGCTCCCAAGAGCAATTCCACCTACGCCGCCTACCTGGCCGCGCGCAAGGAAGTGACCACCCAGGGCATGCGGCCGGTGCCGCTGCACCTGCGCAACCCTTCGGCCAAGCTGCAGCGGCAGTGGGGCTTCGGCGAGGGCTACAAATACCCCCACGCCTACCCGGGCAGTTGGGTGGAGCAGGAATACCTCCCCGAGGGCCTCTCCGGGCTTCGCTTCTACCAGGACAAGGACCAGGGCGAGGAGCCCAAGCTGGCCGCCCGGCTCAAAGGGCTCAAAAAGAAATAGGATGACCACATGCAGGACCAAAAGACCTACCTGATGCTCTTCAAGGCCAAACGCGACGACTTCGTCAAGACCATGACCGCCGAGGAGAAGGCCCTCATGGAAGAGCATGCCGCCCATTGCCGAGGGCTGGCGGCCCGCGACAGGATCGTTCTCATGGGAGTCTGCCCGGACGGTGCGTACGGCGTCATGGTGTTCAGGGCGGACTCCGACGAGGAAGCCCGGCGGTTCTTCGACGAGGACCCGGCGGTAAAGGCCGGAGTGGTGCATCCCGAGCTGCATCCGTTCGTCACCGTGTTCCCCTTCCAGCACCAGGAGTAGACGCGGCCTGGCCCGCGGGTATCAGCCCCATGCGCACCTCCCGCCTCTACATTTTCGGTTCGCTCTTTCTCCTGGCATTGACCGGGGGCACCTTCGGCTTTCATCTCGTGGAGGGCGTGGGGCTCTTCGATTCCTTCTATTTCTCCATCATCACCATGAGCACCGTGGGCTACGGGGACATCCACCCCTGGACCACCGGCGGCAAGCTCATCGCCATATGCCTGGTGTTCGCGGGAGTGGGCACGTTCGTGGGCGTGGTGGAGTCCGTGGCCGAGTCGGTCTTTTCCGTGAAGGAGGAGCGCGCCAAGCGCGAGAAGCGCAACATGATCCGGGGGATCTTCTTCTCCGACGTGGGCCTGGACCTGCTCTCCCGCATCGTGCCCGCCGACCCGGCCCGGGACGGGCTCTACGGCAGGCTGGACGTGAACGCCTCCTGGGACAGGAAGCGCTTCAAGAAGGCCGCCAAGCTGCTGGACGCCCACGTCTTCACTTTGGACGCCTCGCAAGTTGACCTTCATGCCGTGCGCGCGCTTCTGCGCGAGAAGTCGGACCTTCTGCTGCGCCTGCTGGAAAATCCCAGCATCGGTGAGCACGAGGCGTTCTCCGACACTTTGCGGGCCATCTACCACCTGCGAGACGAGATCCTCTGCCGCCCCGAGGACCTCTCCACCCTGCCCGCAAGCGACCTCAAGCACCTGGGCGGGGACCTGTCGCGGGTCTACTCCTACATCAGCGGCCAGTGGCTGGCCTACGTGCGCTACCTCAAGGAGTCCTACCCCTACCTGTTCTACCTGGCGGTCAGGACGAATCCGTTCAACCCGGAGGCCAGCCCCATCGTGAAGGAATAAGCGCGCCTCCGGCCGCGGATGCATGAGTAAAATATACTCATCGCACCGGCGCCGGACCGCATAAAGCCGCACCAACGATGCAGAAGGACTGCCGCACCAGTTTGTGAAACCGTTATCAATCCTGCATTTGCCGTTCTACGCCCTTCCCTGGCACTCTCTTTCATGCTACCCGCCCCTTTCATCATGACCACCTTCGACGACTTCTTCACCGGCCCCGCCCGCGACTACCTCATCCGGGCCGTGGACCTGGCCCTGGAAGAGGACGGACCAGACCTGACCGCCAAGGCGGTCTTCGCCCGGGGCGACCGGCTCGCCGCGCGCATCGTCGCCAAGGAGGACTCCCTGGTGGCGGGCCTGCCCATCGCGGACATGGTGCTCGCCCGCATGGGCATCCTGGGCGTGACCGAATGCGAGTACCCGGCCAAGGACGGGGACGCGGTCCCAGCGGGCACGCTGGTGGGCCTGTTCACCGGCCCGGCCGTGGGGCTCCTCAAGGCCGAACGGGTTATCCTCAACTTCCTCTGCCACCTCTCGGGCATCGCCAACCTGACGGCCCGCTACGTCGCGGCTCTTTCGGGCTCGCGCACGCAGCTTTTGGACACGCGAAAGACCCTGCCGGGGCTGCGTTACCCGGAGAAGTACGCCGTGCTCGTGGGCGGCGGCCTGAACCACCGGCGCACCCTGGCCGAGATGCTCATGCTCAAGGACAACCACATCGACCGGGCCGGAGGCATCCCCCAGGCCGTGGCCGCCGTGCGCCGCGCCTATCCACAAGGCTCGCCCCCCCTCGAGGTGGAATGCCGCAGCCTTAACGAGGTGCGCCAGGCCGTGGAGCTTCGGCCCAACCGCATCATGCTCGACAACATGACCATGGACCAGATGCGCGAAGCCCTGGCGATGATCCCCCAAGGCATCGAGACCGAACTGAGCGGCGGCGTGAGCCTGGAGGCCCTGCCGGAACTCGGCGCGCTCGGGGCGGATTTCATATCGGTGGGGCGCGTCACCCATTCCGCGCCTTACGCCGATTTCAGCATGCAGATAGGTGTTGCGGCCCCCTCCGGGCCCGCGCCGTCCTCAAGAAACCGTTCCGCATAATACGGGAGTCCAGAGGGCGAAGCCCTCTGGCCACCGGAGGCATCCATGACGACCAATACCCGCGAGCACCAATTCATCGAGGACATGCGCCAGAAACTCGGCAAGCGCCTGGTGATCCTTGCGCACCACTACATGTCCGACGCCGTGGCTCGCCACGCCGACTACACGGGCGACTCCCTGGAGCTGTCGCGGCGCATCCCGGACCTGGACGCCGAATACATCGTGTTCTGCGGCGTGTTCTTCATGGCCGAAACCGCCGCCATCCTGGCCAAACCCGGCCAGAAGGTGTTCATCCCGGAGATGAACTCGCGCTGCGTCATGTCCGACATGGCCCCGGCCTGGCTTGCCGAGCGGGTGCTGGACACCCTGGCCGAGGGCGGGCTTTCCGTGACGCCGCTGACCTATGTGAACTCCTCGGCGGCTGTGAAGGCGCTGGTGGGCTCGCGTGGAGGCTCGGTGTGCACCTCGGCCAACGCCAAGACCATGCTGACCTGGGCGCTGGCCAAGGGTCCGCACACGCTCTTTCTCCCGGACTTCCGCCTGGGCTTCAACGCGGCGGACTGGATCGGCCTGCCCAAGGAGGACCGCCACATCGTGGACGTGCGCGAGCACGGCCGGGCGGTCAACCTGGACAAGGCCCGCCGGGCGAAGCTCCTGCTCTGGCCCGGGCAATGCGTCATCCATTCGCGATTCAAGCCTGAGACCATCCGCAAGGCGCGAGCCGAATCGCCCGGCTGCCTGGTTGTAGTGCACCCCGAGTGCCACCCCAACACCGTGGCCCTGGCCGACGCCTGCGGCTCCACGTCGTTCATCATCAAATTCGTGGCCGAGGCCCCCGAGGGTTCGGTGATCTACGTGGGCACGGAGTTCAACCTGGTGAACCGGCTGGCCGACAAGTACCGGGGCGTCAAGGATGTGCGGCCGCTGCTCTACTCCACCTGCTCCAACATGGAGAAGGTGACCGAGCCCAATCTGGCGAAGCTGCTGGCCGACCTGGACGAAGCCCCCACCGTGCAGGTGGACGAAGCCCTCAAGGACCCGGCCAAGCTGGCCCTCACCCGGATGCTGGAAGCGTGCGCCAGGTGAGCCACGATGAGTAAATCCGCAGCCATCCCGGCTACCGGAGCCACCCGATTTCTCAAGGAGAAGAAAGTGCCCTTCGAGGTCCGTCTGTACTCCTACGTGGACCACGGCGGCACGGAACGCGCGGCCGAGGAACTGGGCGTGGACGAACACGTGGTGGTGAAGACCCTGGTTTTCGAGGACGAGGCCAAGCGCCCCTTCCTGGTGCTCATGCACGGCGACAACGAGGTGTCCCTCAAGGAGCTGGCCCGTCAGCTCGGGGTGAAGACGGTGACGCCCTGCTCGCCGGATGCGGCGAACCGCCATACCGGCTACCAGGTGGGAGGCATCTCCCCCTTCGGGACGCGCAAGCAGTTGCCGGTTTACGCGCAAAAGAGCATCTTCGCCCTGCCGGAAATTCTCATAAACGCGGGCAAGCGCGGGGCCTTGGCGGCCCTGGACCCGAAACATCTGCGCGAGCTGCTGGACGCTTCCGAGGTGGACGCGGCCAGATAAAAGCCCGAGGAAGGGAGGAAGGGGCGTCATGTTCCATTACCGCATGAAGACCCAGGTGCTGGTGATCGGCTCCGGATCCGCCGGATGCGCCGCGGCGCTCACCCTGGCCGACAAGGGCCTGGAAGTGGTGCTCCTGTGCGCCGGGGACAAGCTCACCGACGGCAACTCCTCCCTGGCCCAGGGCGGCATCGTCTACACCAGCCCCGAGGACAGCCCCAAGCTCCTGGAGCGCGACATCCTCACCTGCGGCTGGAAGCACAACCACGTCACGGCCGTGCGCTTCCTGGCCCGCAAGGGGCCGGAGGTGGTCAAGAACCTGCTCATCGACAAGCTCAAGGTGCCCTTCGAGCGCGCCGAGGACGGCGATTTTCACCTCACCAAGGAGGGCGGGCACAGCCTGGCGCGCATCCTCCACTGCGCCGATTCCACCGGCTATTCCATCATGGCCCACATGGTCGCGGCGGTGGAAAACCATCCCAACATCAAGGTGCTCACCCGGCGCACCGCCGTGGACGTGCTCACCTCGCACCACCACGCGGCGCTGCTGGAATACAAGTACCACCTGGTGAACCAGTGCCTGGGAGCCTACGTGTTCAACGAGGTCTCGGGCGTGGTGGAGACCATCCTGTCCGACTACACCGTGCTGGCCACCGGCGGCGTGGGGCAGATCTACCTGCACACCACCAACACCCGGGCCTGCGTGGGCTCGGCCCTGGCCATGGCCTACCGCTGCGGCGCGCGCTTCATGAACATGGAGTTCATCCAGTTCCATCCCACGGCCCTGTTCCACCGGGCAGAGCGCCGCTTCCTCATCACCGAGGCCATGCGCGGCGAGGGGGCGCGGCTCATGAACTCCAAGGGCGAAGCCTTCATGGCCGGCTACGACTCGCGCGCCGACCTTGCCCCGCGCGACATCGTCACCCGGGCCATCATGGAGGAGCTGCTCAAGTCCGGCGAGGACTGCGTCTACCTGGACGCGGCCAACTTCGTGCCCGACGTGGCCCGGCGCTTCCCGGGCATCGCCAAGAAGTGCGCCGAGATCGGCATCAACATCGCAAGCGACCCCATTCCGGTGGTCCCGGCGGAGCACTACTCCTGCGGCGGCGTGCTGGTGGACGTGCACGGACGCACCACCGTGGACCGCCTCTACGCCGTGGGCGAGTGCAGCTGCACTGGCGTGCACGGGGCCAACCGCATGGCCTCCACCTCGCTCCTGGAATGCCTGGTGTGGGGCGTGAGCGCGGGCAGCTACATCGGCTCGCGCTTCGGGTCCAAGCCCGCCATCACCCGCAAGCTGGCCGATTCCGTGCCGGACTGGGTCTCCCCCGGCCAGGAGCGCAACGAGGACCCCGCGCTCATCAGCCAGGACTGGACCACCATAAAGCACACCATGTGGAACTACGTGGGCATCCACCGCACCGCGTCGCGCCTCAAGCGCGCCTTCGAGGACCTGCGGGACCTGAACGTCCACCTGCACGACTTCTACCGGGAAACGCCGCTCTCCAAGCCCATCGTGGACCTGTTCCACGGCTGCCAGGCGGCCTACATCATCACCCTCTCGGCCATGCGCAACACCAAAAGCCTGGGGTGCCATTACAGGGTGAATTGACCACGCCGGCGCGGCCATCACCGCAGGCCGCGGGTGCCTGACAGCCGACATCGAGGCCGGGACGCCGCCCAAACGTGCCCTCCCCCCAGGCGCGCCTTCCTGCGCGTCGTGCATTGACTCCGGCCACGTTTGCTGGTTTATGATGGGGTTTGCTGGTCTGTCCCAGCCACCCGCGCGCACGGCGCGTGGGCCTGCTCCGCCAGCCAACCTGCAACGGGGGGATCAACATGCGAAAGTATTCTGCCGTTCTCACCGCCTTGTGTGTTCTGGCTTGGGCCTTCGCGGCCATGGCCGTGACCCCGGAAAACCCGAAGATCATGCTCAAGGCGGGCGAGGAGGTCTACGCCTGCGCCTGCGGCAAGGACTGCCCCTGTCAGGCCCTGTCCAAGCAGGCGGCCAAGTGCCCCTGCGGCAAGGACATGGTCAAGTCGATGGTCATGAAGGTCGAGGGCGACACCGCCGTGATCAAGGTCAACGGCGCGGAACAGACCTTCCCCACCAAGGGCAAATTCGTCTGCGGCTGCGGAGAATCCTGCCCCTGCAACTTCGTGAGCCAGACCGCGGGCAAGTGCGCCTGCGACAAGGACCTCGTTCCGGCCAAGTGACGGCCGGGCCAAGCTGGACGCAAAAAGGGCGCTGTCCCCAGGCGAGGGGGCCGCGCCCTTTTCATGTGGACCGGGCTACGGATGCTTCACGAACGTCCCCTTGGCGTACTCCTCGAAGGCCGTGCGCAGCTCCTGCTGCGTGTTCATGACGATGGGGCCGTACCAGGCGATGGGCTCGCCAAGGGGCTTGCCGGTGAGGAGCACGAAGCGCAGGACGGAGTCCACGGCCGTGACCCCCACCTGAGCGCCCTCTCGCTCATAGAGCACCGTGGTCTCCGGGCCGCACAGGCAATCCCGGTCAACATCGAGCCATCCGGCCCCCACCATCTCCACGTCGAAGGCGTCGCGACGGGTGTCGAAGTAGCCGCGCCCGTCCAGGACATAGGCCACGGCGGTGTGCCCATCCTTCACGGCGTGGGTGAACATGCCGCCCGTGGGAACCGAGACGTCCAGGAGCTCCGGGTCGATGACGATGTCGCGCACCGGGCCCCGGACTCCGGCCACTTCCCCGCAGATGACCTTCACCCGCGCCCCCGATTCCAGCACGGCCTCGGGGATGGAGGCGGCCTTCACGTCGCGGTAGCGCGGGTCCATCATCTTCTGCCGGGCCGGCAGGTTGGCCCAGAACTGGAACCCCCACAGCATGCCGCTTGGCGTCTGCTTGGGCATCTCCTGGTGGATGATGCCGCTGCCCGCGGTCATCCACTGCACGTCGCCCGCGCCAATGACGCCCGTGTTGCCCATGCTGTCCCCGTGCTCCACCCTGCCCTCCAGCACGTAGGTGATGGTCTCGATGCCCCGGTGGGGGTGCCACGGGAAGCCCGGCAGGTACTCGGCCGGGTTGGCGGTATGGAAATCGTCGAGCATCAGGAACGGATCGAACTCGGGCACCTGCGAGTAGCCGAAGGCCCGCTTGAGGTGCACCCCCGCGCCCTCTATCGTGGGGCGGCTCTTGAATATCTTGGCGATGCGGCGTGTGACCATGTTGGCCTCCTTTCCCTGCGGCGGGCGATCCGGCCGCTGGAATGGGCCCCATGTAGCACGGGCGGGAGGTTCCTGTACACGGTCCGCTGATGCGGAACGAAACAAGGCGCGGTCAGGGCCGCGCCTTGTTTCGTGCGTCACCGGGCGAGGGCTCAAGCCGTCATGCGCCCTGTTTTACCACGCTGTTGCGAAGCACCCCCACCCCGTCGATCTCGATCTCGCAGACGTCGCCCTCCTTCATGAACACCGGGGGCTTGCGCGCGAATCCGACACCCGAGGGGGTGCCGGTGACGATCATGTCACCCGGCGAGAGGGTCATGGCTTCGCTCAGGATGGACACGAGCGACGCCACGTCGAACATCATATCGTCGGTGGAAGCCTCCTGCATGACCGCGCCGTTCAGGCGCGTCTGCAGCCTGAGCCCCTTGCAGCCGGGCGGCAGCTCGTCGGGCGTGACCAGATACGGCCCGAACGGGCCTGTGCCGTCGAAGTTCTTGCCGATGGTCCACTGCGGGGTCTTGAACTGGTAGTCGCGGATGGAAGCGTCGTTGAATATGGAATAGCCCGCCACATGGTCCAGGGCCGTCTCCTTGGGGATGGCCTTGCCGCCCTTGCCGACCACGGCCACGAGTTCGCCCTCATAGTCGAGCTGGTCCGATACCGCGGGGATCACCAGCGGCGCCTCGTGGCCGATGAGGGTGGAGGCGAAGCGGGCGAACAGGGTGGGGTAGGCTGGGACCTCGTAGCCGGTCTCGGCCGAATGCGCCGTGTAGTTGAGGCCCACGCACACGATCTTGCCGGGCCTGCGAAGCAGGGGCAAGAGCGCGGGCGAAGCGAGCCGCACCACGGGCGCGGCCTGAAGCCGCCTGCCGACCGCCTGGAGGTCGACCCCACGCGCCAGCAGCTCGTCCAGGTCGCCGGGATACTCCGGATGGTCCGAACACAGGCCGTTGAGCCTCTTCCCGTCGCTCACAGCAATGCCGGTGCGGCCGTCCCGTTCAAACATCGCGAAACGCATGAGATCCTCCCCGCGTTGACGGTTCCGGAAATGAAAAAGGGGCGCGGCCTAGGCCGCGCCCCTGATGAACCCGCATTTCAAAGGGCAGAGCCCGATGCAAGGCCGGGAACGCACCCGGACGGCCACCGAGCTAGATCGACAGCCTCGCCTCGGCGCTTTTGCCGCGCAACCACATGTCCATCAAGGTGTGGCTGACGAAGATGGCCGTGAACATGGAGGCCACGATGCCCAGCAGCAGGGTTACGGCGAAGCCCCGGATGGGGCCGGTGCCGAACTCGTAGAGCACCAGCGCCGCGATGGCCGTGGTCACGTTGGCGTCCAGGATGGTCAGCGAGCCGCGCGTGAAGCCCTCCTTGATGGAAGCGCGCGACGGCAGGCCGAGCCTGATCTCCTCGCGGATGCGCTCGAAGATGATGATGTTGGCGTCCACCGACAGGGCCATGGTCAGGATGATGCCCGCGATGCCCGGCAGGGTGAGGGTCGCGCCGAACATGGCCAGACCGGCCATGATGAGCACCACGTTGAACACCAGGGCCACGTTGGCGATCACGCCCGAGAAGCCGTAGTACACCAGCATAAAGAGCGCGATGGCCCCGCAGGCCACGCCGATGCTCAGCACGCCGTTGTCGATGGACTCCTGCCCGAGGGAGGGACCCACGGTGCGCTGCTCGAGCACGTTGACCGGGGCAGGCAGGGCGCCCGCGCGCAGCACCACGGCCAGGTCGCGGGCTTCGGTCTCGGAGTAGCGGCCGGTGATGGTGGCCTTGCCGCCGGCGATCTTGTCCTGGATGACCGGTGCGGAATACGCCTTGCCGTCCAGGATGATGGCCATGCGCTTCTTCAGGTTCTCGCCGGTGACGCGCTCGAAAATCTTGGCGCCGCGCGAGGTGAATGTCAGGCCAACGTAGGGCTGGTTGTTGTTCTGGTCGAAGTTGACCCGGGCGTCGGCGATGAGTTCGCCGGTCATGACCGCCTCGGACTTCACCACCAGGGGACGCTCGGTGTACTCGCCATTGGGGGCGGCGATGCGTTCCATGATGATCTCGCGGCCCGGGGGCAGAAGACCCTTGGCCACCTTGGCGGGATCGACCGAATCGTCCACGATCTTGAATTCCAGATGGGCGGTCTTGCCCACCAGGGCGATGGCCCGGTCGGGATCCTTGAGGCCGGGCAGCTGGATCTGGATGCGGTCCCCGGCCTGCTTGCGGATGTCGGGCTCGGCCACGCCGAACTGGTCGATGCGGTTCCGTATGGTCTTGACCGCCTGGTCAACGGTGAGGCCCTCGAGGTTCTTGGCGTACTCGGGGGTGAAGGCTAAGGAATACTTGATCTTGCCGTCGTCGACCACTTCGGATTTGAGGATCCGCATGCCGGAGAACTGCTTCTTGAACAACTCCTCGAAGGCGTCCTTCTTGTCCGGGGTGGCCAGGACGAACTCGAGGCGTTTGGGCTCCGGCATGTTCTGCCGGATGATGGTCATCTCCTTCTCCTGGGCGAAGGACTTGACGTCCTGCCCGGCCTGGGCCAGCGAGTTGGACAGGGCCTTCTCCACGTCGACGCCGAGCGTCAGGTGGATGCCGCCCTTGAGGTCCAGGCCGAGGCTGACCTGGTTGCCGGGGAGCACATGCCCCAGGGGGGACTGCCGCACGGATTCGATGGAAGGCAAGGTGAAAGCGAGGCCCAAAACGAGGGCGACCGCCACGACGATCAAGCGCCAGGACAGGCTGGACATGCACGCTCCTTCATGCGCGAAGAGGGGAAACCACCGGTTTCCCCCCTGCATAGAGTCAAAAGGTCAGGCAAGGCCGGATTTACTTCAATTCTTCCGGCTTGTCTTCCTTCTTTTCACCGTTCTTTCCACCCTTCTTGCCGTCCTTCTTGGGCGCCTCGGGCATGTCCGCGAGACCGGCCACGTAGCTGCGCATGACGGTGATGACGACGTTGGGGGCGATCTCGACATTCACTTTGTCGTCGGTGAGGGAATCGATGCGGCCGTAGATGCCGCCGCCGGTGAGGATCCTGTCGCCGCGCTTGAGGTTCTTGAGAAGCTCGCGCATTTCCTTCTGCTTCTTCTGCTGGGGACGGATAAGCAGGAAGTAGAAGATGACGAACATCAGGACGAGGGGCAGGAAAGACATCAGTCCGCCGCCCTGTCCACCATCGCCTCCGGCCCCGGCTCCGGGCATCTGGCCCATGGCATACGCCACGCTGGTCAGCAACATTGAATCCTCCAGGAGTTGTTTACGTGGTTCCCCACGCCTAGCAGGCCACGTACAAGTTGCCGTACGGGCGGTGCGAGAAGGGTTTCACGCGCTGGAAGGGTTCCGCCAAAATCGCCTGCAAGTCAACCCCGAATTCCTTGCTGAAGAGCTCGAGATTGGCCTTGATGAGGGCCATGTCCTCTTCGTCCACGGCCTCGGTCTTCAGGTGGGGTCCGAGCTGCTCCTGGGGCACTTCACCGCGCACGTAGATGGCGCCGCCGTGCATGCCGGTGCCCATGGACCGCCCGCAGATAGGCGCGTCGGGCTTGCCGGTGAACATGCCCAGCAGGATGATCGCCCCGCCGGCCATGTATTCGCCCAGGAAGTCGCCGGCCTTGCCGCCCACGACCAGGACGGGGAACTTCTCCTTGTAGGCCTTCATGTGGATGCCCACGCGGTAGCCCACGTCGCCCTTCACCAGAACCTTGCCGCCGCGCATGGCGTAGCCCACCACGTCGCCGGCCATGCCGTTGATGGCCACCAGGCCGTCGTCCATAGTGTTGGCCACGCCGTCCTGGGCGTTGCCCTCCACGCGGATGTAGGGCCCGCGCATGAAGGCGGCCATGTCCTGGCCGGGCACGCCGTGCACCAGGAACTTGAGGTCGCCGTCCAGGCCGTCGGCGATGTAGCGCTGGCCGCGCACGTTGATGATCTCGAACTCGGTTTCGCCCTTGGCGACGAGCTCGCGGATCTGCTTGTTCAATTCACGATAGTAGATGTTGTCGGCATCGAGCAGCATGTGGCGTCCTCTTAATCTTCCAGCTTCACGATGACGGGTTCGCCCGCCTTGGGGGCCCATACGGTGTCCAGTTCGCGGCAGACGTCGCGGATGGAGGACTCCTCGCTGGACATGAACACGTTGTTGCCGCGCTCGGCCACGATCAGGGGCCTGAGCTTGATGCGGTCGTTCAGGCCCATGAGGCAGGTGCCGTCCGAGACCAGGATGGCGAAGGGACCGTTGAGCAGGGCCGAGCCGTAGACCATGCGCAGGGCCTCGAAGGCTTTCCGCTGGTCCGCGGGCATGCGGTCGATCTCGTCCCAGAACGGCGGCGCGAACACCCAGGAGGCCATGCGCAGGGACAGGCCGTGCTTGCGCACCAGCATGTCCAGCTCGTAGGCCACGACCTCGGTGTCGGTCATGAGGGTGCACTCGTAGTCGTGCTCGCAGAGGTAGCGGCGGTTGATGCCGTAGGAGCTGATCTCGCCGTTGTGCACGATGGACCAGTCCAGCAGGGTGAACGGGTGCGCCCCGCCCCACCAGCCCGGGGTGTTGGTGGGGAAGCGGTTGTGCCCGGTCCAGATGTAGGCGCTGTATTCGTCCAGGCGGAAGAACTCGGCGATGTCCTCGGGGAAGCCGACGCCCTTGAAGGCGCCCATGTTCTTGCCCGAGGAGAAGACGAAGGCCGGGGTCTTCTTGTTGATGTGCATGATGACGTTGACGACGTAGTCCTTCTCGTCGTTGGTGCGCCACATGGGCCGATCCGCGCCCTGTTTGGCCGAGAGGAAGAAGCGCCAGACTATGGGCGGGTTCTTGATGGCCGGGGTGGGCTTGGTGGGGATGGGCTGGGACTCGTGGATGGTGAAGAACTTCTTGATGAGTTCCTCGGCCGCGTCGAGCCCGTCCTGGGTGTCGGCCATGACGTGGAAGGCGTACTTGTCGGCATGGTCGGGGTAGATGCCGTAAGCCGCGAAGCCGCCGCCCAGGCCGTTGCCGCGGTCATGCATGGTGCACATGGCCTGGATGGGCATGGAACCGGGGATCAGCTCGCGCTTGGTGTTGATGACGCCGAAGACGCCGCAGCCCGAGATGTCCTTTTCGAAGTCGTAATATCTTTCTGGAGCCTTCATTGGCTTTGCGTCTCCTTAAACGATCTCTTGGGCGCCGACAGGGTTGAACTTCTCGTCGAAGAAGCCTTCCGGCCACTGCAGGATGGAGGGCTGTCCCTTGATGAGCTTGTCCTTGGTCTCGGCGTCCAGGGGGAACTTGAAGCGGATGAACCCGGTGTAGATGCCCGCGATGTCGATCTCGCCCAGCAGCACATAGCCCACCAGCTTGCCGTCCTTGAAGACCAGCTTGCGGTAGGTGCCGTGCTCCTCGTCCAGGGTGTCGGCCACCTCGATGCCGGGCTCGCCCGGGGCGGGGTTGACCGTGCCCACGGACACCGTGGGCAGCCCGTAGAAGGCGATGGCGTTCATGGCCAGGCCGCCGGTGTAGGGGCTGTCGGCCCCGGCCATGTTCTTGCCCGCGTAGTAGCCCTGGTTGAATGCGTTGGGCCAGATGGGCACCACGCGGTTCTCGTCCAGAATCAGATCCTTGGCCTGGGCAACGTCGCCGGCGGCGTAGACGTCCGGATTCGAGGAAGCCATGGAGTCGTTCACGATGATGCCCCGGTCCACGGTGATTCCGGCGTCCTTGGCCAAGGCCGACGCGGGCACCACGCCGATGGCGATGACCACGGCCTGGCAGGGCAGGAAGGTGCCGTCCTTCAGGGTCACGCCCTGGACGTTGCCATCCGGGCCGCGCTTGATCTCGGTGGCCTGGGTGCCGCAGTGCACCGCGATGCCCACTTCCTCCAGGCGCTTGGCCACGAGGTTTCCGGCCTTGTCGTCGAAGGCGGCCGAGAGCACGCGGGGGGCCAGCTCCACGATGGAGATCTTCACTCCCCTGTCGTGCAGGGATTCGGCGGCCTTAAGCCCGATGAGCCCGCCGCCGATGACCACCACGTTCTTGCAGGTCTTGGCCACGTCGATGAGGGTCTCGGCGTGGGCCAGGGTGGTGAAGCTGTAGACCCCGGGGCCGTCCTTGCCGGGCAGCGGCGGGATGAAGGGCACGCCGCCGGTGGCCACCAGGAGTTTGTCGTAGGGATAGTTGTGTCCGTCCGCCGTGGCCACGGTCTTGGCCTTAGCGTCGATGCCGGTCACTTTCGCGCCCAGGATCATCTTCACCTTGTTCTTGTCGTAGAAGGTGACGGGACGCAGCTGCATGCGCTCGGGACCGATCTTCCCGGCCAGCAGGTAGGAGATGAGCGGACGGCCGTAAGTGGGGGTGCTCTCCTCGGAGATGACCATGATCTCTCCCTCGGAGTCCACCTTGCGGATGCCCTCGATGGCGCCCACGCTGGCAACGCCGTTGCCCACGATCACATATTTCATCGCATTTCTCCGCTTAGTCCTTGCCGCGATCTTCGTAGACCAGGCCAGCGTTGGGGCAGGCTTCCACGCAGGCGGGCATGTCGCGGCCCGCGCACATGTCGCACTTGACGATCTTTTCCTTGAACGGGTGCCTGCGGATGGAGCCGAAGGGACAGGCCATCAGGCAGGACCAGCAGCCCACGCACTGCTCTTCATTGTATTCGCAGCGCCCGGTCTCCGGGTTCTTGGTGAGCGCGCCCGAGATGCAGGCGGCCACGCACATGGGCTCCTCGCAGTGGCGGCAGGACAGGGCCACGCACACGGGGCCCTCCTGGACCACGCCGCGGCGCGGGGCCAGGCCGTCCCGGGCCTTCTCCACGTTGTGGGCCAGGATCACGTCCTTGGACTTGGAGTGCGCGGTCAGGCAGGCCACCTCGCAGAGGTGGCAGCCGATGCAGACTTCCTTGTTGGGGTATATCTTCTTCATGGCTTACCTCCCCGCCGCCTTGACGCCCAGGGTGTCCAGCTCGATCTGGCTCAGGCCCACGGCGCGCAGCTTGTCGCGGTTGCCGCGCAGGCTCTCGATGGAGTTGAGCCCCATGCCGCCAAGCATCTCCTCGATCTCATGCGACCAGGCCTTCATGAGGTTGGCCATCTTCTTGGCCGCGATATCGGGGTTCTGGCGCTTGGCCAGGTAGGGGTCGTTGGTGGCGATGCCCCAGGGGCATTTGCCGGTGTAGCAGCGCGCGCACAGGGTGCAGCCCACGGCCAGCAGGGCCGCGGTGGCGATGTAGACCGCGTCCGCGCCCAGGGCGATGGCCTTGACCACGTCGGCGGAGCAGCGGGTGCCGCCCGCGATGACGATGGAGGCGTCGTTGCGGATGCCCTCGTCGCGCAGGCGCTGGTCCACGGAGGCCAGGGCCAGCTCGATGGGGATGCCCACGTTGTCGCGGATCATGGCCGGTGCCGCGCCGGTGCCGCCGCGGATGCCGTCGATGGCCACGATGTCCGCTCCGGCGCGCACGATGCCCGAGACGATGGCGGCCACGTTGTGCACGGCAGCCACCTTGACCGACACGGGCACCTTGTAGTCGCTGGCTTCCTTGAGGGCGTAGATGAGCTGGTGCAGGTCCTCAATGGAGTAGATGTCGTGGTGCGGCGCAGGCGAGATGGCGTCGGACCCGAGCGGCACCATGCGGGTCTCGGAGACCATGGCGTTGATCTTCTCGCCGGGCAGGTGCCCGCCGATGCCGGGCTTGGCGCCCTGGCCGATCTTGATCTCGATGGCCGCGCCCGCGTTCAGGTAGTCGCGGTGCACGCCGAAGCGGCCGGACGCAACCTGCACGATGGTGTTCTTGCCGTATTTGTAGAGGCTCTGGTGCAGGCCGCCCTCGCCCGTGTTGTAGTAGGTCCCGACCTCGGTGGCGGCGCGGGCCATGGCCACGTGGAGGTTGAAGTTGATGGACCCGAAGCTCATGGCCGAGAACATGATGGGGATGTCGAGCTTGATATTGGGCTTGAGCTGGGTCTTGAGCTTGGGACCGTCGGCGGTCTCCTCGAACTCCAGGCGCGTGGGCTTGGACCCCAGGAAGGTCCTGAGCTCCATGGGCTCTCGCAGCGGGTCGATGGAGGGGTTGGTGACCTGGCTGGCGTCGAGCAGCAGCTTGTCCCAGTAGACGGGGATGTCCACCGGGGACCCCATGCCCGCCAGCAGCACGCCGCCGGAGTCGGCCTGCTTGTAGACGTTCTTGATGAACACCGGCCGCCAGAGAGCGTTGGGCTTGAAGTTGGAGGGCTTCTCCTGGATCAGGAGGGCCTGAGTGGGACAGTACGCCTCGCACCGGTGGCACCCGATGCACTTGGTATTGTCATGGCGCACGCACTGCCGGGCTTCATCCCAGTAGTGGACGCCGTATGAGCACTGGCGCACGCACACCTGGCAGTTGATGCAGGCGTCCTTGTCCCGGACGACGTAAAAGTCGTGGTAATTCTTGTTTATGGGAGCGAAGGCCAAGACGGTCACCTCTTTCGAATGTTTTGGAGGGGGTTCGGCGGACTCCGTTGGTGCGGTGTCCCCGGCCCGCTCCCCCTTCAAGGCGGCGGGCCGAGCAGCCCCTGCGGCATGGGTGGCCGGGGCGTAAATTGAAGTGGGAAGTGGAGAATGTGTATTATCGGCAAGTTCGTCAAGCGGAAAAAGGGATTAAAATACCCCCTTAATCCAGGCGAGGCAAGGAAATCCGGCCATTTTCGCGGGTTCAAGGGTATTTACAATATGGAAACTTTTTTTCGCGGTGTTCCGCTGAGCGTACCATTGTTGTCGTATGGGAGCATTGCTCGTCCGTGACGGAACTTCCCGGTAGAACTGGCGCGGGACGGCGGGTCGCAAGGGTGTGGAGGCCTGGAGAGGAAATGCGCTACATTTTTGTGGAATCAGCCTAGATACCATACCAAATCAGGATGCTTTCGATGCGACGGGATCACCTCTCCGCAGGCTCGGCACCCCTGACAGCCCACTATTTTTCAACTTTTTTCCACTCTCATGCGCCCCCTATGGATCGCATCGAGTTTTGCCGTGGCGATACCGCCCGGCCCACTGCAACATCCAGTTAACAGGCTATAATAAATATAAAAAGTGGCTCGCCCCCACTCTTCCATTCACTCTTTTCAGCCGGGTCACTTCGTCTCGCGCGGGTCATTTGGTAACACCCGCAAAAATCACCGGCCTACATTTTTGTAACACCTGAAACCTTATAACTCTTATGCCACCAGTGGCATAAATTGACAGTTTTTACCCACCTTTCTAATAAGAAAATAGGCAAGTGGTTGTTTGATCTCATACCGCATCACGCATTGCAAAACGCCACCAAGATCCACACAAACACACACTTGCCAGGATATAGTGCATGGACGCCGCAGCTGTCATCAGTGAAGAAGCGGATGATCCTTGCGGAACAGAACGGGGCCACATGTCAATTACGGCATAAGTCGTCCGTCGAGAGCAAGGCCGGGGCATTAAAAGGTTAAAACGGCAATCCGAGGGACCACGGGCAGGGCAAAGGCCGCGCTCCTTCCGCCCGGATGACGGTCCGGCGGGAACCGCCGCATATGTTCAAAAGCAGACTACCAAACCTTTTTAATACATAACGGAGGCTCAAATGGCTAAATTCATTCGGGTTGACATGGGATCAAAGACTGTGAAAACCGAGGAGTGCCCCGAAAAGTACGTCGGCGTCGCCGGTCGCGGCCTCACCTCCATTTTCGTGGCCGAGGAAGTGAAGCCGACGTGCCACCCCTTGGGGAAAAACAACAAGCTGATTTTTGCTCCCGGCTTTCTCACCGGCACCAGCGCGGCCAACTCCGGCAGGATTTCCTGCGGCGCCAAGAGTCCGCTGACCGGAGGCATCAAGGAAAGCAACTCCGGAGGCACCTTTGCCCAGAAGATGGCCAAGATGGACATCAAGGCCGTCGTGTTCGAGGGGCTTCCCACGGAAGACAAGTACTACGTCGTTAAAGTCGCCATGGACGGAGTGGCCATCGACGAAGCGCCGGCCGAGATCATCGGCATGGGCAACTACGACGCAATCAAGGTCCTGCAGACGAAGTACGGCCCCAAAGTCGGCGTGGCCATCATCGGAGCGGCAGGCGAGATGAAGCTCACTGCGGCCAACATTTCCTTCGCCGATCCCGACAGCAACATTCGCAGCGCCGGGCGGGGAGGCCTGGGAGCGGTCATGGGCTCCAAGAAAATAAAGGCGGTGGTCATAGACGACGCCGGAGCTCCAGGGGTCGCCGTGGCCAATCCGGAAGCGTTCAAGAGCGCGGCGAAGCGCTTCACCAGCGCCATCACCACCCATCCGGTCACCAGCCAGGGGCTGCCCAAGTACGGCACCGACATATTGATCAATATCCTGAACGAAGCCGGCGGACTGCCCACGGAAAACTTCCGCCGCGGCCGCAACGAATGGGCCAACAACGTCGGCGGCGAGACCATGACCGCCACCATCGAATCCCGCGGCGGCAAGGCGACACACGGCTGCCATCCCGGCTGCATCATCCGCTGCTCCCAGCACTACGTGGACAAGAAGGGAAAATACATCACCAGCGGTTTCGAGTATGAAACCATCTGGGCTCTGGGCGCCAACGCCGCCATCGACGACCTGGACACCATCGCCTACGCGGACCGCGAATTCGACGAGGTGGGCGTGGATTCCATCGAGACCTCCGTGGCCGTGGCCGTGGCCATGGATGCCGGCGTCATTCCCTGGGGCGACGCCAAGAAGGCTCTTGAGCTCATCAAGGAGATCCGCAAGGGGACTCCGCTCGGCAGGATACTCGGCTGCGGCGCCGCCGCGGTCGGCCAGATGTACGGCATCTCCAGGGTGCCCGTGGTGAAAAACCAGGCGATTCCGGCCTACGATCCTCGCGCGGTCAAGGGCGTCGGCCTGACCTACGCCACGACCCCCATGGGCGCGGACCACACGGCCGGGTATGCGGTCACCGCCAACATCCTGAAAGTCGGCGGCTTCGTGGATCCGCTCGGCAAGGCAGGCCAGGTGGAACTCTCGCGCAACCTGCAAATCGCCACCGCCGCCGTGGACAGCACCGGAATGTGCCTGTTCATCGCGTTCGCCATTTTGGACATCGCCGACGGCTTCAACGCATTGGTGGACATGATCAACGCCTGCTACAACCTCTCCCTGACCGCGGATGACGTTGTGGCCCTGGGCAAGACCATCCTCAAGGCCGAGCGCGGGTTCAACCAGCGGGCGGGCTTCACCAACGCCCACGACCGCCTGCCGGAGTTCTTCGAAGAGCCGTTCCCGCCGCACAATACCACCTGGGACTTCACGGACGAGGAAATCGACGAGGTGTTCAACTTCTAACGCGGGTCCGGACTGCTCGCGATCCTGCAGATTGATGAAGGCGGACGGCCATCGGCCGCCCGCCTTCATGCACGCTCACGAACCCTGGAAAAGCGGAAATGCCGGTTCGCTAGTGATTGACTCCCAAACAAAGCACTCTTAATTTCGACTTATGCATATAACAGTGAAGTGTTTTGCGACCCTGAACCAGTTTCAGCCCGCAAACGAGGAACATTTCCCGTTGCGTCCGGGCGAAACGGCGGGGGATGTCATCAGGCGCCTGGGCATTATGCCGGAAATGGTCGCGGTGCTGTTCGTCAATGGCGCTCACGCCCCGCAGGACAGGGTGTTGTCCGAGGGAGACCGGCTGAGCCTGTTCCCCGCTGTGGGCGGCGGTTGATCGCGCCACTGAGCCAGGCCACCCTATTTCGCGTTGATCCAGAAATGCTCGCGCCCTCTCAAACCACCGCCAGCCCGAGGGAGCTTGAAGCCACCCAAGGCGGCAACGCAAGCTGACGGAATCAACCTTGCCGCCGGAAGGGCGGCGAATCCGGCCGGAGGAACCGCACGTGCCGACGACCATCGAACTTCGCGCGTTCATGGACCTAGCCGAGCTGTTTCGGGAACGGGGTTGGAGCTTCCCGATGGATGTCGCTGTCCATGAAGGGATGTCCGGCGACGAGCTGCTCGAACTGCTCGATATCCCGCAGGAGAATGTCGAGGTCATCTTCGTCAACGGCAAGGCCAGCAAACCGTCCCAGGCGGTAGTGAACGGCGGGGACAGGGTCGCCCTGGCTCCTCCGGGGGTGCCGGGTCCGTACCGGGTGCTGCTGGGCTTCAAGAAAATGGGGTGACAGAGGCCGAAATGCCCTCGACAATCGAGCAATTGGCCCAGGACGGGTCCCTTCCCGACGGGACCCCTGTCCGCATCCTCACGCACCGCTCCGTACGCAGCGCCGCCCACCTCATGGGCGTGGGCTTCCGCCAGGCCGAGATCGATGCCCTGGAACAGGGCGTCATCCCCGAGCGCTACCTGCGAAACTTCAAGACCCTGGACTGCGCTGCCCAAGCGCGCCTTTTGCGCTCGAAAATATCCCTGGTGGGCCTCGGCGGGCTCGGCGGGCCGATCCTGGAGGGGCTGGCCCGGCTGGGTTTCGGGGTCATCTCCGCCGCGGATCACGACGTGTTCGAGCCCACCAACCTGAACCGCCAACTCCTGGCCACCGAGGAGACCCTGGGCGTGGCCAAGGCCTGTGCGGCCAAGGCCCGCGTTGAGCAGGTCAATCCGGCGGTGGAACTCTCCGTGCGTCAGCTGTTCGTCGAACCCGAGGCATTCGCGGAGTTCTTCGCGGGCGCGGATATCGCCATCGACGCCCTGGGTGGCATGGCCTGCCGCCCGGCCGCCGAGCGGGGCGCGGCCCTGGCCGGCGTGCCCCTGGTGACGGCCAGCGTGGCGGGATGGACGGTCACGGCGGCAACCGTGCTGCCTGGCGGGCAGGGACCGGCCAGCCTGTTCTGTCCTGAAGGCGCTGCCCCGGGGCCGTCCGCCGAGGATACGCTGGGGTGCCTGACGCCAGCCATAAACGTGGCGGCGGGGCTGGTGCTGGCCGAGACCGTCCGGCTGGCCCTGGGCCGCCAACCGGAGCTTGGCGGCCCGTGCGGGCGCATGGCCGTGGTCGACCTGGAGCGGATGAGCCTGGACCGGTTCTCGCTCTGCGGCTAGCGGCGTGTCCTCAGCCGCGATCCTCGCTACATTCCCGCGCCCTGCCTGGCCGCGCGGCGGCCCTTCACGAAAGCCTGCCACTCCGCGACGGTCAGCTTGCCGTCTCCGTTCACGTCGGCCTGCTTGAACATCTCGTCGGTGAACTTGGGGAAGCGCGCCTGGACTTCGTCCTTGGTGAGGAAGCCGTCCTTGTTGGCGTCCATCTTGTCGAAGAAGGGGTGCCTGTCGGGGGTCTGGGCGAAGGCGCTCGTGGCCGCGAGGCCGAGCATGAGCATCAGGGCGGAAGCGAAAAGGCGGTGTCGCATCGAATTCCTCCAGGGTGTGGGGCCAGGCGAGCCCGGCCGGTTCACAAGGAGGTCGGCGGGCGCGGAGTGGGAGTTACATGACGCGCGGACACGGCCTTGTCGGAAGAGCGACTGGGCGCTATCACTTTCGCGGAGTCGAGGCGCTGCGCAAGCTGGGGGACGGTTCATGAGCGACGAAAAAAGCCGACCGTCGGTTTCTACCACGAGCCGGACCCGGAGATGGTGAAGGAGTACGCCACCTGGCCGCTGGAACGCAGGGCAGCGTGGCTGTTCGCCGGGCTCAAGATGCGGATGCTTCCTCCGAAAGACGTTCGGGATTTGCAGGACCAGTTTCGGAGAGGGGAGCGGTAGCCTGTCTCACATTGAAAAACAAAGCGCCGGGCGGCGACACCGCCCGGCGCTTTCATTTCGGGATTCCAAAGGGCGATAGCCCTTTGGCCGCCGGAGGCTTCTCCCTCCCGTCGGCCCAGCTCGCGTGGCTCATCCCCGCAGTGCGCCTCCGCAGCCGCCGGTCACGCCTGCTCGTAGGCAAGCCTGAGCTGGGCGAGGTCCAGCTTGACCATCCCCATCATGGCCCGCATGACGCTGTCGGCCTTTTTGGCGTCCTTGTCCTGAAGCATGGCAGGCAGAATCCTGGGGAATATCTGCCACGACACGCCGAATTTGTCCGTAAGCCAGCCGCACTGCACGGGCGCGCCGCCCTCGAGGAAGCGCGTCCAATAGTGGTCGATCTCCTCCTGGGTATCGCAGGGCACCATGAACGACACCGCCGGGGTGAAGTGATACTCCGGGCCGCCATTCAGGGCGACGAACTGCTGCCCGTTCAGGGAGAACGTGACGGTCAGAACGGAGCCCTTCTCGCCCGGGCCCGCCTCACCGTAGAGCAGAACCTCCTCGATTTTCGATTTTTTGAAGACCGACGTGTAGAAATGCGCAGCCTCCTCGGCTTGGCCGTCGAACCACAGACAGGGGGTGATGTTTTGAATGTTTTGCATGCCGCCTCCTTCCCCGGGTATCTCCAACCGGCTCTCCCGGGGATTACCCTCTTAGCCCACAGGCAGGAACAATCATAGCGTATGCAAACAAAAAGCGCCGGGCGGTGACACCGCCCGGCGCTTTCATTTCGGGATTCCAAAGGGGCTCGCCCCTTTGGCCGCCGGAGGCATCTCCCCCTGCGGCCTAACTCTCTAGAGCCTAGCTTTCGTAGTAGCTCCTCAAGTGCTGGCTCCTCACCGGGTGCCTGAGCTTCCTGAGCGCCTTGGCCTCAATCTGGCGGATACGCTCGCGGGTGACGTTGAACAGCTTGCCCACCTCTTCCAGGGTGTGGTCGCTCTTCTCGCCGATGCCGAAGCGCTTTCTGAGCACCTGCTCCTCCCTGGGCGTCAAATCCGACAGCACCCGGGCGATCTGCTCCATGAGCTTGGTGTTGACCACCTCTTCGGCCGGAGCCAGGGCCTTCTTGTCCTCGATGAAATCGCCCAGGCTCGAATCCTCTTCGTCGCCGATGGGCGTTTCAAGCGAAATGGGCTCCTTGGCGATCTTCAGGACCTTCTTCACTTTCTCGAGCGGATAATCCATGCGCTCGGCGATCTCTTCCGGGGTGGGGTCGCGGCCGAGCTCCTGCACCAGGTAGCGCGAGGTGCGGATCAGCTTGTTGATGGTCTCGATCATGTGCACGGGGATGCGGATGGTGCGGGCCTGGTCCGCGATGGCGCGGGTGATGGCCTGCCTGATCCACCAGGTGGCGTAGGTGGAGAACTTGTAGCCCCGCTGGTATTCGAACTTGTCCACGGCCTTCATCAGGCCGATGTTGCCTTCCTGGATGAGGTCCAGGAACTGCAGGCCGCGGTTGGTGTACTTCTTGGCGATGGACACCACCAGGCGCAGGTTGGCGCGGATGAGCTCCTGCTTGGCGCGCGAGGCGGCGTTGTTGCCGCGCTTGATGCGCCAGAGCACTTCCTCCAGGTCGGAGACGTGGTGGCAGCACTTGTCCTGCAGGCGGTGCAGGATTTCCATCTTGGCCAGGATCATTTCCTTGAAGGAGAATATCTCCTCCACGGTCATGGAAAGAGATTCCGCGGCCACCATGGGGTTGATGTCGCGGGCTTCGAGCTGCTGGAACAGGGTCTGGATCTCCACCTGGGTCTTGCCGGTGGAGAGGATGTAGGCCGAGAGGTCGCGCTGGCAGTTGTGCATCTGGCGCACGTAGTCCTCGACGGTCTCGATGACGCGGTCGATGAGGGTCTTTTCCAGCTTGATGTCGCGCAGGCGGTTGACCACCTCGTCCTTGAAGGCGATGATTTCCTTCTGCACGCCGGCCACGCGGCGCTCCAGGCAGGCGCAGGAGTCGAGCTTGGAGTAGACCTTGCGGCGCTTCTTGAAGATGGCCTTGAGTTCGTCGAGCAGGAGGATGACTCGCGAACGCTGGTTCATCTCGTCTTCGGAGGGGTCGTCTTCCTCGATGGTCTTGACCACGTCCTTCAGCTTGATGCGGCCCTGCTTGAGGTCCTCGCCCACCTGGATGAGCTCTTCCAGGGCCACGGGCACTTCCACCAGGGCGTAGAGCACGTCCATCTCGCCGTTTTCGATCTTCTTGGCGATGGTCACCTCGCCGTCGCGGTCGAGAAGCGGCACCGCGCCCATCTCGCGCAAGTACATGCGCACGGGGTCGGTGGAACGCGCGGAGTAGTCCAGCGCGTCCTCGCTCTCGGTGAGCTCCAGGGCCTGCTCTTCGGGGGCTTCCTCGCCTTCGGCGGGCATGACCTCGATCTTGCGCATCTCCTTTTCCGAGTCCACGATGGCGATGTCCATGGAATCGAAGATGGAGATGACTTCCTCAATCTGATCCGGATTGGCGGACAGTTCCGTGGGCAAGGCCTTGTTGACTTCCTCGAAGGTGAGAAAGCCCTTTTCCTTGCCCTTGGCGATGAGGGTTTTGATCTGCTGGATATCCTTGATGTTGCTCACTGATTCCTCCCCACAAGCTCGCTGAATGCCGCCATGAGGCGTTTCTCCTCGACGGAGTCGCCCTGTTCCCGCGCCAAGCGCATGGCTTCAATAAGTTCGCGCTTGCGTCCATCGGCCCACACGCGTCCGGCGTGGGCCGTTATGTCCTCCCACCAGCTTCTCGCCTCGTCCTCGGACAGAGGGTCCTTGCTGGCGCACTGTCCCCAGAAGCTCTTCTGGCGTTCGTCCAGGTAGGGCAGCACGTCGTACTGTCCGAACCGGGCGAGGAGACGCCAAAAGGCCCTGGCCCGTTCCGTGGCCAGGGTCTCGAAAATGTTCACCTTCTCCAGCTCAGGGATGTACCCCGGGCAACGGATGGCGAACTCCAGAACCTGCGCGTCCTTCTTGGCCTCGATGCTCGCTGGTTTCGCTCTTGATGGCGCGGGGCTCGCGGCACGAAAGCCGGAATGCCCCTTGGCGCGAGTGGCGGCCAGGCTGCGCAGTTCATGCTCCCCCACCCCGAGCCCGTGGGCCAGCCGGGTGAGCATGACGGCCTTGACCCCATCGGAGTCCAGACCGTCCAAAAATTCAAGCGCCCAGTCCACCACCTCTTTCGAGGAGCGCGCGCGGCGCACGGCGGACAGGCAGAAATCGAGTCCCTCGCGGGAGGCGTCCAGGAATCCCTGGAATGCCTCGTGACCGCCGGACTTCAGGATGCTGTCGGCATCCTCGCCCTGGGGCAAAAGCACCACCCGGCACTCGGCCCCCTGGGAGAGAAGCATCTGGGCGCTCCTGAGCGCCGCCTTCTCTCCGGCGGCGTCGCCGTCGAACACCAGGGTCACCTGCCGGGTGAAGCCGGTCAGGCGCTTCACCTGCTGCGGGGTGAGCGCCGTGCCCAGCACCCCGACGGCTTCGGTGAAGCCGTGCTGGTGCAAGGCGATCACGTCCAGGTAGCCCTCGGTGATGAGCGCCCTGCCCGCGCGCGCCAGGTTGGCCCGCGCCTGGTGCAGCCCGAAAAGGTGTTCTCCCTTCTTGTAGACCACCGAATCGGAGCTGTTCAAATATTTGGGCTCGCCCTCGCCCATGACCCGCCCGCCGAAGGCCACCACCTTGCCGGAGACCTCGTGGATGGGGAACATCAGCCGTCCCCGGAAGCGGTCCCACACGCGCCCGTCGTCGCCCTGGACCAGGAGCCCGGCGGCCACGGCGTCGAAGGACTTGAACCCCTTCGAGCCCAGATAACGCTCCAGGCCGTGAAAATCGTCAGGGGCGTATCCCAGTTGGAAACGCTCAGCCATCTCAGGGGTTACGCCGCGCCGGTCCAGGTAGGCGCGAGCCTTGGCTCCCGCGTTTCCCCTCAGGCAGTCCCGGAAAAAATCCCGGGCCAGGGTGTGCATGTCCGCGGCCGCCTGGCGCTGCCGGCGCCGTTTGTCCTCCTGGGGATCGGGCTTGAATTCGGCCAGGGCGATACCTGCCTCACGAGCCAATTGCTCCAAACCCTCTCGAAAGTCCAGGCCATTGATACGGCAGTAGAAGTCTATCACATCACCGGAGGCCTGACACCCGAAACAATAGAAGACCCCCTTTTCGGGACTGACGCTAAACGATCCGGTCTTCTCGTTATGAAACGGACACAGGCCCACGAGCCGCGCTCCGGCGGGCTTGAGCGCAAGATAGCGCTTCACCACGTCGGCGATGTTCAGCCGGGACTTGAGGGCCTGTATGGCCCTGGGATCGTTCTTCATGATCCGCCAGGGTTCGGGTTGCGCTCAAGTTAAGTCCGCATTCGCCGGGGGCAAGCCCCGGCGGCCCGATTTATTTCAATTCGACCATGGTCATGCCGTCTCCGCCCCGGTCCTCGGGGGCCAGCTCGAACGAGGCCACGGAGGGAAAATCCTTCAGGAAGGCGTGCACCTCGCGCCGAAGCGCCCCGGTGCCGCGCCCGTGCACGATCTCCAGGCTGGAGACGCCGCGCAGGATGGCCTTGTCCAGGAAGCTGGCCAGATCGGCCAGGGCCGCGTCGGCGCGCATGCCCCGCAGGTCCAGCACCATGGACGGCCCCAAGGGGGCGCTGGCGGCGGACGCAGATGCGGCTACGGATACACCGTGCCTGCCCGAAGCCGCGCCCGAAAGTGAGGATGCGCCAGAGGCCTTGGCCGGGGAGGCGCCCGCCCCGAAGGCCGGGGCCACATCCTCGAAGGCGGCCCAGAGGCTGACGCCCCCCATGTCCACCTTGAGGGAGCGGCGCTTCTCGTCCTTCTCCAGCACGGTTCCGGCCTTGTCCCAGCCCTTGAGGCGCACGCGCCCGCCGGCCTTCAGGTCTTCCCAGGAGAAGGCCGGAGCCTGGGGCGCCTCGGGGGCGGTTTCCGGCCCGAGCTTCTCAACCGACTTGCGCGTCTCGGCCAGTTCCTTGAGGGCCTGCTTGCGCCCGATCTTCTCCTGCTCGGCCTGGCGCAGGATGGTGCGCGCCTTGGCGGCCAGGTCGTCCAGGAGCTTCTTGCGCTCCTTTTCGAAGCTCTCGGCCAGCTTGCGGCGACGCTCCTCCAGCTTGAGCTTTTCCTTGGCCAGCTCGCGAAGCTCCAGCTCACGCTCGAGCGCAAGCTCGTTTAAGCGCTCGAACAGCCGGGCCGAGTCCTCGCCGCCCATGAGCAGGTACTTCTGGGCTTGGTCCAGCACTTCTTCGGCCAGACCGCAATCACGGGCCACGTCCAAGGCGACGGACGCGCCCACCTGGTCGTAGGCCAGCACGTAGAGCGGCTTCTTGGACCTGGGGTCGAAGAGCATGGAGGCCGAGCGCGCCCCGGGCTTGGTGAGGCCGTATGCCTTGAGCGCCGGGAAGTGCGTGGCCGCGGCCGCGAACACGCCCTTCTCCAGAAGCTTGTCCACCACGGCCTGGGCCAGGGCCGCGCCCTGGGCCGGGTCGGTGCCCGCGCCGAACTCGTCCAGGAGCACCAGGCAGTGCGGCCCGAGCTTGCCCCAGACGCCGCTTAAGTGGCTGATCTGGGCGGTGAAGGTGGAGAGGTGGTCCTCCAGGCTCTGCTCGTCGCCCATGAAAACGTAGACGTCCTTCCAGAAGGGCAGGCGGCTGCCTTCGCGCGCGGCCACGGGCAGTCCGGCCAGGGCCATGACCGCCGTGAGCCCAAGCGTCTTCAGGCACACGGTCTTGCCTGCGGCGTTGGCCCCGCTGATGATCAGCGCCCGCTGGTCAGGTTTCAGAAGCACGTCCACCGGGCGGGCCTTGCCGGGCTCGGACAGGGCCAGCAGGGGATGACGGGCCGCGAAGAGTTCCACGGAGCCCTCCCCGCCCACGTCCGGCACGTACCCCTCCAACAGTCCGGCCAGGGAAGCCTTGGCCAGGAGCACGTCGGTGTCCACCATGAGATGGTAGGCGCCGCGCAGGGCGTCCTCCTCGTCCCGGGCCAGACCCGTGAGGTACTTGAGGACCTTGAGTTCTTCCTCGCGCTCCTCGCGTTTGAGTTCCTGCAGGCGGTTGTTGACCTCCACCAGGAACATGGGCTCCACGTAGCAGGTCTCGCCGGTCTGGGAGTAGTCGTGGATGATGCCCTGGATGCGCCCCTTGAAGTTGGTCTTGAGGGGCAGCACGTAGCGGTCCGAGGAGATGGTCATGTAGTCGTCCTGGAGGAAGGCCGCGAGGCCCTCCTTGGCGACGAAATCCTTCACCTGCGAGGTGCAGCGCTGGTGGATGCGGCGGATCTCCTGGCGCACCGAGAAGAGCTCAGGGCTCGATTCGTCCCGCAGCCCGCCGTCCTTGGCCAGGCAACGCTTGAGGGCCGGGAACAGGCGCTCGGGCCAGGGGCAGCCCATGACCGATTCGGCCAGCAAGGGCCAACGGCTGGTCTCGCTTCCCTCGAAATGTTCGCGCAGGGTACGCGCGGCCTCGAGCACCTCGCGCACGGCCCACAGGCCATCGGCGTCCAGGGTGCGCTGGGCCTGGGCAAGGTAGTGGAACACCCCCTCGAGACCGGGGAAGGCGACAATGCGCAGTCCCGTGTCCGAAACGCAGGCCACGGCCTGACGCAGGAGCTCCTGGGCGCGGGCCAGGAGCGCGGCGCTCTCCATGGGTGCCACCGCCAGGCATGCCTCGGCTCCGGGTTCGCTTGCGGCGAGTCTGGACAGATGGGCCAGCACCTTGGGAAACTCAAGCTGGACAAGGGCGCGGGAATGCATGGCTGGCCTTAGGGGCGCGCTTTGCGCGCGCAAGCTGAATTGCGGGAAGCGGTTGCGGGAAAGATTGGTCCGGGAGCCATGCCACGATCGCGACGTTCAGGAGACGTTTCAGAGCGGCTTTTTCGCCCAAGCGACGGGCGCGCGGCCCCCGGAAGGAGAAAGAAACCGGCACGGGAGCAGCAAAAGCCTCGCGGCCCGGCAACTCCCCGCGAACCGGTGAACGGTCCGCCCGCCGGGAACACTAGCCGAGCCTCTGCCTGACCAGCTCGTTGACGACCTTGCCGTCGATGCGGCCCTTGTGCTTGGCCATGACCGCCTGCATCACCTTGCCCATCTCCTTGGCAGAGGAGGCTCCGGTTTCCGCGATGGCGGCGTCCACGGCGGCGGCGGTTTCCTCGGGCGAGAGTTGCGTGGGGAGATAGCCCTTGAGCACGGCCATTTCGGCCGCCTCGCGGTCGGCCATCTCGCCCCGGCCCGCTAGGCGGAATTGTTCGATGGACTCCTGGCGCTGCTTGACCTGCCGGGCGATGACCTCAAGTACCTCCTCGTCGGCGAGAGGGCGCAAAAGCTCCACCTGGCGGTTCTTGGCGGCCGTCTTGAGCATTCTCAAGACGGCCACCCGAACCTCTTCCTTGGCCTTGTAGGCGACCAGAAAGTCTTTTTCGATCTGTTCTTGGAGTGTCATTACATCTGATTGATTTTGCGCATTTTCTTGAGCAGACGCTTGCGAGCCGCAGCCTTCTTCTTCTTGCGCATGACGCTCGGCTTCTCGTAGTGCTGACGCTTCTTCAGCTCAGAGAGAACACCGGCCTTCTCAACCTGCTTCTTGAAACGACGCAGGGAGATGTCGAAGTTGTCGGATTCTTCAAGGTAAACACCGGGCAAAGAGATCACCCCCTCTTCCGGTCCGGCCGCTTGAGCCGGACGCCCGAAAAAATTTCTCGCTGGCGAAAAGAAAGTTCTGATAGCCCGAGTGACGAACGGGTTCAAGAACTATTTTCCCCGGCGGGCAAAAAAAAAGACCGCCCGGCTCAGGCCGGGCGGTCTTCAACGATCCTGCTTCCGTGAGTTTGCTCGCCTGTGATCCGTGCAGGCTGGTTCCCGCAGCCTCCGCGCCAGGCACACCCTGGACCGGACAGACAAAACGCTCTTGTTGAAGCAGAGGAGGAGATCACACCGCGCAAGGCGGCATGGAGAGTCCTCCCGAAACTACTTTACGGAGTCCTTCAGCAGCTTGCCGGGGCGGAACTTCACCACCTTGGAGGCGGGAATCTTGATTTCAGCGCCGGTGCGGGGATTGCGGCCGGTGCGGGCCTGGCGCTCTTCCACCAGGAAGGTGCCGAAGCCGGTCAGGGTCAGCTTGCCGTCGGAAACCAGGGTACCCTCAACAGCCTCCAGGAAGGCGTTCAGGGCGCGTTCGGCGTTGGCCTTGGTGATACCGGCCTTCTCAGCAATTTTAACAACCAGGTCAGCCTTCGTCATCTGTCCTCTCCTCCTCGGGTTCTGTTGCGATGCGCCCACGGCGCATCGAGACTTGCTCGCTCGAAATTAACTCGTAAAACCACAAACGTACGCGCCCGATGATCCCATGAGCACATACTTCGCGGAAGTCGGCTCACGCTTATAGCAATCAAAGGCCAATGTCTAGCGGGAACGCCCTATTTTTGCGGACTCCGAGGATTTTTCCAGTTTTCGGCACCTGCGCCGCAATCCGGCCGCATGACGTTTTAAACAAAATATTTCAAAAGTTTATACATAACATCAGGACGGAGTTCCTCCGGGCGGCTGGACGCCCCCAGATTTTCACTTTCCAGATACCGCCTTGCGTCATCCGATAAATCCGGACCCAGTATGCGCCCCAGCTGCTTGCGGCGCATGCCGAAGAGGCGCTTGATCAGCCGTGCGAACCGTTCCGGCTGGACGGGCCGCTCGGAAATCGGCTTGGGCGTAAACGACACCACCGCCGAATCCACCTTGGGCCTGGGCGTGAACACCTGCGGCCCCACCTTGAAGAGCTTCTCGGCCGTGACGAAACTCTGCAACCAGACGCTTAAGCCCCCGTAGTCCTTGGTGCGGGGCACGGCCACGATGCGTTCGGCCACCTCCAGCTGCACCATGAACACCGCCCGGGCGAACCCGGTGCTGAGCGAGGCGATGTCCCACATGAGCGGGGAGGCCACGTTGTAAGGCAGGTTGCCCACGACGCGCACGCGGGGAAGCCGGTCCAGGCGCCCCCAGGGAAACGCCAGGGCGTCCGCGTTGACCACGGCCAGGCCGGGGAAGCGCCGGGGAAGCTCCGGGGCCAGCTCCGAGTCCTTCTCCAGGGCGATCACCCGCCCGGCCCCGGACTCCATCAGATGCTCGGTGAGCGCGCCCCGGCCGGGGCCGATCTCCACCACCGTGTCCCCTGGCTCGATGCGTAGCGCCGCGACGATCTTGCGGGCCACGTTGGGGTCGGTGAGGAAGTTCTGTCCGAGGCTGCGCTTGGGCCTGCCCGCAAAGCCGCCCCCCGGGCCCGTTTCGGGTCCGGAGCGCGCCTGAGGGGGCCGTTGGTGCCTGCCGGCGCGATCCTCCCTCACGCCTGGCTCGCGGCGAGGGCCTGGTCCAGGTCCGCGATGATGTCCTCGGCAGTCTCCAGGCCCACGGAGATGCGTACCAGGTCGGGCGTGACCCCGGCGTCCATTTGCTCCTGCGGGGTCAGCTGGGAGTGGGTGGTGGAGGCCGGGTGGATCACCAGGGTCTTGGCGTCCAGGATGTTGGCCAGGTGCGAGCAGAGCTTCACCGCGTCGATGAACTTCCTGCCCGCCTCGAGCCCGCCCTTGACCCCGAAGCCGAACACCGCGCCCGGGCCCAGGGGGAAGTAGCGCTTGGCCCGATCAAAGTCCTTGTGGCCGGGAAGCGCGGCGTAGTTCACGAACGTGACCGCCGGGTGCGTGCTCAGGTACGAGGCCACCTTCATGGCGTTGTCGCAGTGGGCTCTTGCCCGAAGCGGCAGGGTTTCCACGCCCTGCAGGATGAGGAAGGAGTTGAGCGGAGCCAGACACGCGCCGGTGTCGCGCAGAAGTCCGCAGCGCACCTTGAGCAGGTAGGCCATGCATTTGAGCTGGTCGCCCTCCAGGCCGCAAAAGCTCTTGTAGAAGTTCACCCCGTGGTAGGTGGGGTCGGGCTCGGTGATCTCGGGATACCTGCCCTGCGCCCCCCAGTCGAAGGTGCCCTTTTCCACGATGGCTCCGCCGATGGAGGTGCCGTGCCCCCCGGTGATCTTGGTGAGCGAATACACGCAGATGTCCGCCCCCATGTCGAAGGGGTTCAGGATGGGCGGCGGGGACACGGTGTTGTCCACGATGAGCGGCAGGCCGTGGTCGTGGGCAACCTTGGCGATCCCCTCCATGTCGTCCACATTGCAGCGCGGGTTGCCGATGGACTCGGTGAACAGCAGACGGGTGTTCTCGTCGATGGCCTTGGCGAAGTTGGCCGGATCGGACGAGTCCACGAAGCGCACCTCAATGCCGAAGCGCTTGAGCGTGTGGGCGAACAGAGTCACTGTTCCGCCGTAGAGGTTGGAGCCTGAAACGATATTCTGCCCGGCCTGGGTGATGGCCGCCACGGCGTAGAAGATGGCCGCCATGCCGGACGCCGTGACCAGGCCGGCCGAGCCGCCGTGCATGGCCGCCAGGCGGTTCTCCAGGACGTCGTTGGTGGGGTTCATGATCCGCGAGTAGATGTAGCCGAACTCCTTCAAGGCGAAGAGGTTGGCGGCGTGCTCGGTATCACGGAAGGCGTAGGACGTGGTCTGGTAGATGGGCACGGCCCGGGAACCGGTCTGGCTGTCCGGGGTCTGGCCGGCATGCAGGGCCAGGGTTTCGATGCCTTGCTTCTTGGCGGTCATGATGGGCTCCTTGGCTTAGGGTCCTCGATTCTCTACCCGCGCGCGGGCGAAAAGAAAAGGGAGTTGAGAAAACGCCCCTGAAAAGTGTAAGCTGGAAACACTCATGAACTTCTTCAGGAACCTTTTTGCAAAGGACGCGAAGGCACCCGGCATGTCCGAAAAAGCCAAGGAACACCAGTGGTATCTGCCCGAAAAAAGCCGGGAACAGCTGCGCGAGCTCTTCAAGGAGCTTGTGCATCCCGTCAACCTGCACCTCTTCACCCTGAAGGGGACCAACGATCTCTTCAACGAGTTCCTGTCGCGCTTCGTGGACGACCTGGCCTTCCTCGAGCCCCGCATCAAGGTCCACCGCCACACCGTGGGCGACGACGCGTCGCGCAGCCACAAGGTCACGTACTCCCCCACCGTACTCGTGGAGCCTGAGCGCTACCACATCCGGTTCGTGGGCGCGCCCATGGGCGAAGAGGGACGTTCCTTCCTGGAGGCCCTGCTCCTCACCTCCAAGCGCGCCTCGGGGCTGTCCGACGAGTCGAAATCCGTACTGGAGACGCTTGAGGAGGAACGCGAGGTCAAGGTTTTCGTCAGCCCTACCTGCCCCTACTGCCCGGCCCAGGCGGTCAACGCCTTCCGCGCCGCCGTGGAGCGCCCGGACAAGGTGCGCGCCTGGTGCGTGGAGATCGGCCAGATGCACGAGCTGGCCGACCGCTACGGCGTGGGCAGCGTTCCCCAGACCAACTTCAACGAAAAGTTGAACATCCTGGGGCTCGAGCCCGAGCTGCGCTTCGTGGGCGAACTGGTGCTGCTCAAAGACATGCAGGCCATGCTGGAAGCGCCCCGCCACAAGCCCGGCGAGACCGTGGAGGTCGACTGCCTGATCCTCGGCGCCGGCCCGGCCGGGCTCACGGCGGGCATCTACGCGGGCCGGGCGGGACTCAAGACCATCATCCTGGAGAAGGCCACCATCGGCGGCCAGGTGGCCCTGACACCCGTGGTTGAGAACTATCCCGGCTTCGCCAACATCCCGGGCATCACCCTCATGGAGGTCATGGCCGCCCAGGCCAGGCAGTACTGCGAGATCATCCAGGAGGAGCCCGTGAGCCTAAGCGCCACGAAGGACGCGATCGAGGCCCGGACCGCCTCCCTCGCGGTCAAGGCCAAGGCCCTTCTCATCACCACCGGGGCCACCTGGAAGAAGCTTGATGCGCCGGGCGAGGCCGAATACTTCGGGCACGGGGTGAACTACTGCGCCACCTGCGACGGCTACCTCTACAAGGGCCGCACGGTGCTGGTGGTGGGCGGGGGCAACACGGCGCTGACCGACGCCCTCTACCTCAAGAACCTGGGAGTGGACGTCTCCATCGTGCACCGGCGGGGCGAGTTCAGGGCCGAGCGCTACCTGTCGGACACCGTTGGCCGCGAAAAGATTCCCACCTACATGAACAGTGTCGTGGAAGCCATCCTGGGCGACGTGAAGGTCAACGCCGTGGCCCTGCGCGACACAGTGACAGGCGGGACCAAGAAGGTGAAAACGGACGGGGTGTTCGTGGCCATCGGCGAGACGCCCAACTCAGAACCGGCCGCACGCCTGGGCTGCCGCCTGACCGAAGAGGGCAACATCGTGGTGGATAGCCGCATGCGCACCAATGTGCCCCGCGTCTACGCGGCCGGGGACGTGACCGGCGGCGTGCGCCAGATCATCACCGCCGTGGGCCAGGGCGGCACGGCGGCGCTGAGCATCTTCGAGGATCTTGCAGCCAGCGAGCACTCCTGACGCGGCCGGCGTGGCGCGCACGCGGCGGCCTCGGGGAGTGTTCCCGAAGCCCGCCCACGGAAATCGGTGCGCCACCCGGCCCAGGCGATCCTACGCAGCCTGACGCCGCCCGGCCAAGACGTCCGAGGCCCGCAAAAAGGCCAACAGGCCCCAGCAGACGGCCACGGCGAACACGGCGCAGATTTTATCGAGCGTTCCTTCCATGGGAATCTCCTTCCCCCGGCATTGCCGAACGAGGCCGGGACGACATCACTGCGTGTCGGTCTTCTTCTTTTCCCAGCTCCTGGTTTTTCCATTGGACCCGGTGGACAGGCTTCCCAGGGCCAAGGCGGCGAGGACGGCCATGGCGCCCAGGCAGGCGAATGTACGGACAGGGCTGAGCATGTTCGGGCTCTGATGTTCCTTGGTCCGAGCCGGGAAAGCCCGCCCATGCCATGGAGTCCGGGCACGCGTTCCAGCGGTTACAACCATTTGCCTCGGAACAGGGAAAACAGGCGGGAGCGCATCATTCTTATCATGTTTTCAAGAAAAAGAACAATTTTTGTAAAAAAACTTCCTGCGTGGTTGTGGCGGGTTGAGGCCACGCATCCCAAGGGCGGTTACCTGTGACGAAGCACAGGGCGGGCATTCTCCCCACCGGCCTCAGCCCTTGGAGATGCCTAGCTTTTTCAGGCGGGAATCGAAGGTGGACCTGTTCACCCCGGCGTGTTTGGCGGCCCGGGTGACGTTCCAGCGGTATTTCTCGAGGATGTCCAGGGTGTAGCGGCGCTCCAGCTCGTCCCAGGTCATGGCGCACAGTTCGGATGCGTCCTGCCCGACTCCCTCTCCCCCCCGCGCGGCCGATCCCGCATCACCCGTGATGTGGCCCGGCAGATCGCGCTCCTCGATGAGTTCGCCCTCGACCACCGTGAGGATGTACTTCACCAGGTTTTCCATCTCGCGGATGTTGCCCCGCCAGGAGTATCCGGACAGCCGGGCCGAGGCCTGCGCCGAGAGCCGCTTGGCCCCAAGCCCCAGGCGCAGGCAGTCGCGCTTGATGAAGTAGTCCAGCAGCTCGGGCACGTCCTCGCTGCGCTCGCGCAGGGGCGGCAGGGCAAGCGGGAGGACGTTCAGGCGGTAGAACAGGTCCTCGCGGAACTCGCCGTCCTCGATGGCCTTGGGCAGGTCCTTGTTGGTGGCGGAAATGATGCGCACGTCCACGGTGCGGGTGGCTGCCCCGCCAAGGGGCTTGACCTCGCTGTTCTGGATCAGGCGCAGAATCTTGGCCTGCAGCGGCGGTGCCATGTCGCCGATCTCGTCCAGGAACACCGTGCCGCCCTCGGCGGCCTCGAACAGGCCGGTCTTGTCGCGGTCCGCGCCGGTGAAGGCCCCCTTGCGGTAGCCGAAGAGCTCGCTCTCCAGGAGCGTCTCCGGGATGGCCGAGCAGTTCTGCACGAAGAACGGCTTGTCCTTGCGCGGGCTGGCCTGATGGATGGCCTGGGCGAAGAGCTCCTTGCCGGTGCCGGACTCGCCGGTGATGAGCACGGGGAAATCAGTACGGGCGTAGGAGTAGACCTTCTTCATGGCCTCGCGCACGGCCGAAGAGTGCCCGACGATGGGCGGCTGGCCTTTGAAGCGCTCCAGGGCGTTCTTGAGCCCCCGGCACTCGCGCTCTTTGCTCTCGAAGGCCAGGGCCTGGCCCAAGGCCACGGAGCCCACGGCCACCAGGTATTCCAGAAGCTCCAGGTAGTCCTTGCGCAGGTTGAGCCGCCCGCCCCGGGCCGCAGTGTCGATGAGCTCCACCGCGCCGTAGACGGTGCCGTCGCGCAGAATGAGCGGATAGCACAGGATGAGCGTGCTCTTGGCGGCAAGCCCGTCCTCCATGGCCTTGTAGTGACGCGGGTCCTTGCCGGGCTCGGCGATGGTCATGCGGGCGTTGTCCATGACCCAGCCCACGACGCTGGGCTTGTCCGCGGGGAGTTCCACGCCCAGGATGCGTTCGCTTTCCTCGCCAGCGGCCTCGATGCAGGCGATGACTCCGTTTCGCCTGACCCAGAGCGAGCCGCGCTCTACATTTTGGATGGCCAGCAGGCCGTCCAGGAATCGGCGCTGGAAGGTTTTGGGGTCGAGGTCCTCGAAGAGGGCGCGGGTGAAGGCCAGGACTGTTTCGAGCATGCACGGCTCCGGCTGGATGTTCGGCTTCCCCTAACCCGCCTTGAGGGTGAAACGCCAGGAGCAAAACTCGCCCTCGCCCAGGGGACCTGGCGGGCAGGCCAGACAGGCGGTGTCGATGCGCGGGTCCACGCCCCGGGCGAACCCTTCGAACTCGGCCACCCCGGCGGACTTGCAGGGATAGTCCGCAAGCCCTTTGCGGCGGCGGGCGGACTGCACCCGGCAGTTCACGTAGCGAAGCGTCAGGGATTCTGCGTCCCTGTCGATTGCAACCTCGTTGATGCGGCTCGAAAAACGGTGCCTGAAGGCCGCCTCCAAGGCGTCGAGCCCGCCCTCCTCCGGCAGGCCGAGCACGGCCTTGATGCGCCTGGCTTCCAGAGGGGCGAAGCGGGTCCAGCAGGCGTCGTTGACGGCCTTGGCCCCGTCCATGCCCTGTTGGGCCTCCACTGCCTGGAACCAGACGCCGTCCATGGCCAGCCAGAGCTTGCCGAGCGCGTCCAGGAGGTTTTCCAGCTCCTCGCCGGACATCTTCTCGAAGGGATTTCCATCCTGCCCCAGGCGCTTGAGCGCCAGGGAGGTGGCCAGGTCCCCCGCCCTTCCCTCAGCCACCAGGGCCTTCTCGAGCCCCAGACGGTCGACGGCCGTGGCCAGCCACAGGCCGTAATGGGAGGCTATGAGGCGGATGGACTCCAACACCGAGGCGGCCAGGACGGCTTTGTCTTCTGACACGGCATCCCCCCCTTGAAAGAAGAAGGGCCCGGAGCGTGCTCCAGGCCCTCATTGTCGCGATCTTAAGCCCGCGAGAACTTCCGGTACTTGATCCTATGGGGCTGGTCGGCCTCGTGGCCGAGCCTGGCCTTCCGGTCGGCCTCGTATTCCGAGTAGTTGCCGTCGAACCACACGGCCTTGGAGTCGCCCTCGAAGGCCAGGATGTGGGTGGCCACGCGGTCCAGGAACCAGCGGTCGTGGCTGATGACCAGGGCGCAGCCCGCGAAGTTGACCAGCGCGTCTTCCAGGGCGCGCATGGTGTTCACGTCCAGGTCGTTGGTGGGTTCGTCCAGAAGGATGACGTTGGCGCCGCTTTTGAGCATGCGGGCCAGGAACACGCGGTTCCTTTCGCCGCCGGAGAGCAGGCTGACCTTTTTCTGCTGGTCGGGACCGGTCATGCCGAAGCGGGCCACGTAGGCGCGCGCGTTCACCTCGCGCCTGCCCAGGAGAATAGCGTCCTGGCCTTCGCTGATGGCGTCGAAAACGGTCATGTCGTCCTTCAGGGCCTCGCGGGATTGGTCCACGTGGGCCAGCACCACGGTGTCGCCGAGTTTGAGGCTGCCGCAGTCGGGCTTTTCCACGCCGGTGATCATGCGGAACAGGGTGGACTTGCCCGCGCCGTTGGGGCCGATGATGCCGACGATGGCTCCCGGGGGGATCATGAAGTTGAGGTCGTCCACCAGCATGTTGTCGCCGAAGGCCTTGCACACGTGCTCGGCCTCGATGACCTTGTTGCCCAGGCGCGGGCCTGCGGGGATGAAGATTTCCAGGTCCTTGGCCACCTTGTCGGCGTCCTGGGAGGCCAGTGCCTCGTAGGCGCTGACGCGGGCCTTGCTCTTGGCGTGGCGGCCCTTGGGATTCATCCTGATCCATTCGAGCTCGCGCTCCAGGGTCTTGCGGCGTTCGTCCTCGGCCTTCTCTTCATTCTTCAGGCGGTCCTGCTTCTGTTCGAGCCAGGAGGAGTAGTTGCCCTTCCAGGGGATGCCCCGGCCGCGATCCAGCTCCAGAATCCATCCGGCCACGTTGTCCAAGAAGTAGCGGTCGTGGGTCACGGCGATGATGGTGCCGGGGTAGGTGTGCAGGTGGTGTTCGAGCCAGGCCACGGTCTCGGCGTCCAGGTGGTTGGTGGGCTCGTCCAGAAGCAGGATGTCGGGCTGCTTGAGCAGCAGGCGGCACAGGGCCACGCGGCGCTTCTCGCCGCCGGAGATGACCTTCACCAGGGTGTCGGGCGGGGGGCAGCGCAGGGCGTCCATGGCCATGTCCAGGCGGGAGTCGATGTCCCAGGCGCCCGCTGCGTCGAGCTTCTCCTGCACCTGGCCCTGGCGCTCGATGAGGGCGTTCATCTCGTCGTCGTCCATGGGCTCGGCGAACTTGGCGTTGATCTCCTCGAACTCGCGGACCAGGGCCATGGTCTCGGCCACGCCCTCCTCCACGATCTCGCGGACGGTCTTGGTTTCGTCGAGCATCGGCTCCTGCTCCAGGTAGCCGATGGTGTAGCCGGGCGCGAGCACGGTCTCGCCCTGGAAGTCCTTGTCGACGCCAGCCAGGATCTTGAGGAGCGTGGACTTGCCCGAGCCGTTCATGCCCAGGACGCCGATCTTGGCCCCGTAGAAGTAGGACAGGGAAATGTTCTGCAGGATGGGTTTCTTGTCGTGGAACTTCGAAACCTTGATCATGGAATAGATAATCTTGTTGGGCTCGTTGCTCATATGCACCTTTCGCGGGACGGACTGGTTTGGTTCAATGCCCGAGGTGTCTATTGGCTGGAGGGGCGAATGTCAAACCGCGGTCAGAAGCGCCGCAGCAAGTCCGGGCGCAGCACCGGAGCGCGGCCGTAGGCCACCGCGGACCCGACAGGAGACTCCGGCGAGAGACGCACCGGGCAGGACGGCGGGAGCGGAGGGGACGCGCCGCAGAAGACGTCCAGGCGCATGGGATAATCGGGCGAGGACCACAGTTGCGCGCCGTCGCCAGAAAGCTCGAATCGAAGCGTGAGCGTGTGCGCCGCCTTGGGGAAACCGGTGGCGGCCACCCTGGGGACACCCAGGCCCTCCCAGCTTCCCGAGGCGCTGCCGCCAAAGGAACTCACCGGTAGGAAAGGTCCTCCGTCCAGGGAATACCACGCCTTCACCCAGTTGGAGAACCGCCAGTTGGCGGAGACGCGGGGGTAGAATTCCAGCCGCATGCCCTCCATGGGCAGGGCTGAGGCATAGGTGTACTCGATGGAGCAGGGCGCGGCGTCCCGGCAGCTCAGGCAGGGCTCGCCGGTCTTCTTGAGCAGGGTTGTGGACTGCGCGGCGTTGCCGTTCAAGGCGAACGACTCATCGTAGAGAGGCGAATGCGCCAGCCGGGCGGAGCCGGAGGCTTCGAGCACTACCGACGCCTGGGGCGGCAGCGACACGCCAAGAACGGCGCGGCGATCGCCAAGGAGCAGGCCGTCCACGCGCGGGGCGGTCACGCGCAGGCCCTGAAGTCCCGGCGGGACGCAGGCGATTTCCATCGTCCTGCCCTGATCGAGTGCGAAACCGGGCCGGACCAGGCCGGGATCGAAATACCGGGCGAGGATTTCGTCACCGCCGCCCTTGGCCGTATACACCGGTTCGACCGGTCCGGCCTGCAAAGGGGCGTCCGTGAATATCCCCGCGCCAAGGACGCGCAGATCATCCTGCCACTTTCGCGCGTCGATCCTGCCGGACAGGTCAGCGATCTGCCGCGCAAGCCAGGCCTCGTCATCCGCCCGGGAGCGGCCAGGAGCGCCAGGGAGCGCCAGGGAGAGGCTTGTGACGGCCATCCGCCCATAGTCGCGCGTGTCGTCGATGACAAGGCGCAGTTCGAAATCCCGGGAGCCGCATACTTCGGGCGGCAGGTCGAACGTCCGCCCGAACCCGCTGCCGACGCCGTTCTCAGGGCGGGGCGCATCGGTGCTCCACAGCACTCCGGCGTCGCGGAACGGTCCCTGCCCCGCGCGGACCTGCACGGTGACGGAGGCGTCGGACTTCCCGTTGACCGAGGGCGTAAACGCCGCCGTGAGCGTGACGCCGCCCCCCCCGGACTTTCCGACGCCCTGGCCCACGTCCGGACGAACGAACCGGAAGGTCACCTCGCCGGGCGACTCCTTCACGGCGGCGACCAGCCCGCCGTCCTCCTGGCGGACGTTGGCGGCGCGGGCGACATCGGAAAAGACCTCCGGCGAGGACATCCCTATCCGGTATTTCGCCGCGCCCTCCTCGTCGGGAAGCAGCGGCACCGGGGAGCGGTTGACGAGACCCGCGACGTAAATGTCCATTCCCCTGAAACGCCTCACCAAATGCGCGGAGCCGTATTTCACCGGGTCCAGCTTGGCATCGGGAGGGACCAACACCGCCACCCGCCGGTAAGGCCGGTAAGGGAAGTTATCCCCGTCGCCCAGGGAGCCGAAGCGCCCGGGCAGATACCAGGACAGGGCCCGGCTGGTGAGGGCCGGGCTCCAGAGCGGATTTCCGGGAGCCACGGCCAGGGCGTCCGGCTGTGCGTCTAGGCCGTCGAGCACCAGGGCCAGGTCCTTGAGGCCGTCGTTGGGACGCCGGTAGAAATAGGAATACGCCGGCCAGTTGACCAGATTGGCGGCCGCGAGGATGACGATCCCCAGGACGAAGAACGTCCGACGCCCCGGCCTGGCCAGAAGGGAGGCCGCGTATTCGACGCCCACCCCGGCGAACACGGCCAGGGAGGCGTACAGCCCGGTCAGGTAGCGTACGCGGACGTGGTGAGCGTCCGTTTCCCGAAGCACCATGACCAGAAGCGGCAGGACCATCCAGCAAGCCAGGAAGGCAAGCGACGCCCTGCGCCGGACCAGCGCCGCCAGGAGCCCCAGGCCGATCAATGCGAGAAAAGGGACGGCCCCCCCGTGCAGGGACAGATACTCGTTGTAGTAGGCGAAGAACTCCCGGCTGGCGTCCCACAACAGGCGACCGACCTCGTGGCTCACCACGCCGGTCCCCCCCGAGAGCACCGACCGGGCCGACGCTGAGGCGAGAAGCCACGGCAAAAAACCCGCGCCGCACAGGGCGAGCGCGCCCAGTGCGCGCACCAGCGCCGGCCGAGCGGCGGCCCTGTTCCGGCAGGACAGGTGACGCCCCACCAGCCACGCGCCCTGGCACATGACGTTGAGCAGGCCCAGATAGGTGGTGAAGCACATGGCCAGGCTCACCAGCACGTACCCGGCCAGATCGGCTTTCCAGGGCAAACCCTCCCGGTCCGGCGCCGCCAGCCGGTGGAAAAGCCACATGGACAGGATCGAAAGGGTCAGGAACAGGGCGTACGGGCGCACCTGCTGGGAGTATTCGATCTGGTACAAGGACATGGCCAGCACCAGGCAGGAGAACAGGGCCGATTCCCGGGAGAACAGCCGCCGCGCCAGGAGGTACATGGCCGGCACCGCCAGCGTCCCGGCCAGGACAGCCGGAAGGCGGACCGCCAAATCCGTGCGGGCCACCTTGAGGACGAAGTGGATCAGAAGCGGATACAGGGGGGGCTGGAAATCGACGAAGGGCTGCTGCTGCCCGAGCAGCTGCCTGATGACCGCGCCCGGGCCCGACTGGTCGGCGATGGCCAGGGAGATGAAGTCGTCCCACAGCTTGAGGGGCGGCCCGTCGACGCCGAACAGGCGCAAGGCGAGAGCCAGCAGCGTAACCGCCGGCAGCGCCACCCTCCAGTACCGTGGGGATGTCCGTTGATTCATGAACGCTCGGGGAAAGCCAGTTTCGCTGCGGCAAGATCCAGAGCAGCGCAGCCGACGCCCTTGTAGAGCACGGGACCTTGCGGCGCAAGATGCGCGGCACCGGGCTCACCGGTGCGTTCGAGCGGCGTGACCGCGCTCCAGTCGATCCCGGCCAGGATGAGGTCCCCGGCCTCGGTGCGCGCCGCGTCGAGATCGTCCACATAGAGGTGGCAGCGGCGCACAAGTTCTGCCGGTATCTCGGCCCGGTCGGGATGGAACGACCCCACGGCCGCGATGAAGGCGTCCGGCCGCACCCCGGCGGGAATCACCGGCGCGGGGCTGTTGGTGGCCGTGATGATGAGCGGCGTGCGGTCGAGGACATCCTCGGGACGTTCCACCGCGCAGGCCCGCACGCCCACCGAACGCAGGCGCCCGGCCAGGGTCTCGGCCTTCTCGCGGGAACGCGAGCACACGTTGACCTCTCCCACCCCGAGCCCCGAACAGAAGGCCATGGCGTGGGACATGGCCTGCACCCCGGCCCCCATCACCAGGAGCGGCCCGTCCGGGTTCGGAGCCAAGCGCTGCGCCGCCAGGAGCGACGCGGCCGCGGTGCGCCGCGCCGTAACCTCAGGGCCGTCCAGGAGCCCTAAGCGCTCGCCCGTGGACGCGCGCATGGCCACCACCTCGCCGATGATGAGCGGCAGGCCCTTTTCGGGATTGGCCGGGCACACGGTGATGAGCTTGGCCACGGCCAGACTGTCGTCGCTGGCGGGCATGAGCAGCAGCACCCCGCCATCCGGCAGGGGCAGGCTCAGGCGCGGCGGGCACCGCACGAGCCCCCGGGCCTTGCGGGCCAGGGTCTTGCCCACGGACTCGGCCAGGGGAGCGTACGGGAGAACGGCGGCCGTGGCTTCGGCGTCGAGGAGCCGCGTCATGCCCTACTCCTCGCCCTTGCCGTAGCGCCGCCGCATCCAGCCCTGCAGCTGGTCCAGGTACGTGTACACCACGGGGGTCAGGTAGAGCGTCACCACCTGGGAGATGGCCAGGCCCCCGGCCACGGACAGTCCCAGGGGCTGGCGGGCGTGGCCGCCCGAGCCGTAGGCCATGGCGATGGGCATGATGCCCGCCACGGCGGCCACAGTGGTCATCATGATGGGGCGGAAACGGGTGATGCATCCCTCAAACACCGCGTCGAAAGCGGACTTGCCGCTCTTTTCCGACTCGATGGCGAAGTCGATGACCATGATGGCGTTCTTCTTCACGATGCCGATGAGCATGATGATGCCCACGAAGCCGTACAGGTCAAGCTCCCGCCCGAAGATGAGAAGCGTCAAGAGGCCCCCCAGCGCCGCCGAGGGAAGGCCCGCCAGGATGGTCACGGGGTGGACGAAGCTCTCGTAGAGGACACCCAGGATGATGTAGATGACCACGATGGCCAAAAGCAGCAGGAAGGGCACGCTGGCCGCGGATTCGCGGAAGGCGGTGGCCTGGCCCTCGAAGGTGCGGCTCACGTCGCCGGGCAGCTCCTTGGCGGCCAGCGCCTCGATGGCGGCCACGGCGTGACTCAGGGAGTAGCCCGCGGCGGTGTTGAAGGAGATGGTCACGGAGGTGAGCTGTCCGGTGTGGTTCACGGTGATGGGGCCCACGCCCTCCTCCACCTGGACGAGGTTGCTCAGGGGGACCAGTTTGTCCTTGTTCTTGTCCTTGTTGTCCTCGAGGTCGGGCTGGACGTAGAGCTTGGAGAGCAGTTCCGGCCTGCGCTGGTATTCGGGCTGCACCTCGATGACCACGCGGTAGGTGTCGGTGGTGGCGTAGATGTTGGATATCTGGCGCGCGCCGTAAGCGGACCACAGGGCCGTCTCGATGGCCTTGGCCGAAATGCCCAGGCTCGTGGCCTTGTCGCGGTCGATGCGCAGGAGCAGCTGGGGGCCGTCGATCTGCATGTCGGAGTTGACGTCGCGAAGCTCCGGCAGGGCGCGCATCTTGGTTTCGAGCTTGCGCGCGGCCTCGTAGAGCTTGTCCACCTCGGGCGAAAGCAGGGTGAACTGGTAGAGGGCGCGGGTGGAACGGCCGCCGATCTGGATGGCGGGCGGGTTGAACATGAACAGGCGCATGTCGCTCACCCCGCCGGTCCTGGCCCGCAGCTTGGCGAGCACGGCGTCGATGTCGTCCTTGCGGTCGTGCGCGGGCTTGACCAGGGTGAAGAAGGCGGCGTTGTTCATGGAGGTGTTGGGTCCGCCCACGCCAACGATTCCCACCACCTTGTGCACGTTGGGATCGGGCGAGATGAGCCCGGAGACGTTCAGCAGGCGCTTCTTCATGGTGTCGAAGGAGGCGCTCTGCTCGGCCATGGCGTAGCCGTAGATGAAACCCGAGTCCGTGGTGGGGATGAACCCGGAGGGCACCTTGGTGAAGAGCCACATGGTCAGCGCAAGGATGCCGAAGCTGGCCAGCAGCGTCACGAAGCGGTGCCGGAGCACCACGTGCAGCGAGCGTTCGTAGAGCTTCTCGATGGTGGTGAAGAAGCGCCCGGAATGCCCCACCGAGGCGTGGCGCAGAAACTGGCTGCAGAGCATGGGCGTGAACGACAGGGTGACAAATCCCGACACCAGAACGGCGATGGTGATGGTCACGGCCAGCTCGTTCAGGATGCGCCCCAGGATGCCCGCCATGAACATGATGGGCACGAACACCACGGCCAGCGACAGGGTCATGGAGACGATGGTGAAGCCGATCTGGCGCGCCCCGTCCAGTGAGGCCAGCATGGGCGGCTTGCCCATCTCCATGTGCCGGACGATGTTCTCGAGCATGACGATGGCGTCGTCCACGATGAAGCCCACCGCCAGGGTCAGGGCCATGAGCGAGAGGTTGTCCAGGGAGAAGCCCATCATCTTCATGACGGCGAAGGTGCCGATGAGCGCGGCGGGCAGGGCCAGGCTGGCGATCACCGTGGCCCGGATGTTCTTCAGGAACAAGAACACCACCACGACCACCAGGGACACGGCCAGGGCCATGGTGAGCTTCACGTCGGCCACGGACTCCCGGATGGTCTGGGAGCGGTCGTACATGACCTCGAACTCGATGGACTGCGGCAAGGTGGATTGGATGGCGGGCAGCAGGGCCTTGATGTCGTCCACCAGCTTGATGGTGTTGGTGCCGGGCTGGCGGCGCACGGCGATGGTGAGCGAGGGGTCCTGGTTATGGTACGAGGCGTTCTTGTCGTAGAGGGTGGAGTCCACGGCGGTGCCCACGTCTCTTAAGCGTATGGGGTTGCCGCTGCGCCAGGCCACTATCTGCTCCAGGTAGTGCTTGGCGTTCATGAGCATGCCCTTGGCCTTGATGGTGAAGAGCTTCACCTCGCCGTAAAGCGAGCCCGTGGGCAGATTGACGTTCTGGGCCACGAAGGCGTCGGCCACCTGGTTGACCGAGAGGTTGTAGGCCGCGAGCTTGTCAGGATCCACCTGGATGCGCGGGGAGTAGGTCTGGTCGCCGTAGATGGCCACCTGGGCCACGCCGGCCACCATGGAGATGCGCTGGGACACGAAGGTCTTGGCGTAGTCCGTGAGCTTGTAGAGCGGCAGGGTCTTGGAGCGCATGCCGATGTAGAGCACGGGCACGTCAGCCGGGTTGACCTTCTGGTAGGTGGGCGGGTTGGGCAGGTTGCTGGGCAGGTAGCCCGAGGCAGCCGAGATGGCGGTCTGCACGTCGGAGCCCGCGCCGTCGATGTTGCGGTTCAGTTCGAACTGCAGGACGATGGTGGTCTGGCCCAGGGTGTTCACCGAGTTCATGGAGGTGATCCCGGCGATGGTGGAAAACTGCTTCTCCAGGGGCGTGGCCACCGAGGAGGCCATGGTCTCGGGATCGGCTCCGGGCAGGGAGGCCGTCACCTGGATGGTGGGGAAGTCGATGGCCGGCATTTCGGACACCGGCAAGGAGTTGTAGGCCGTCATGCCCAGGAACAGCAGGCCGAAGGTGATGAGCGCCGTGGCGATGGGGCGCTTGATGAAAAGATCGGTCATTGGGCTGTCCCGGCTCCAGCGGTGGGCTGAGCGGCAGGCTGGCCCTCGGCATTCTGCCTGGCGCTCACCGGGCCTCCCGGGGCCACGCGGATGACGCCGTCGGTGATCACCGTCTCACCGGGGGCGAGCCCCTCGAGGACCACCACCCGGCTCCTGCCCACGGTACGGCCCAGGCTGACCTTGCGCAGCTCGGCGGTGGACTTGTCCGACACCACGAACACGAAGGAGCCGTCCTGGCGGGTCATGACCGCATCGGCGGGGATCACGATCTGATCCTTGTCCACGGCCAGGGTGGCGGACATGTTGACGTACTGGCCGGGCCAGAGGGCCAGGCTCTCGTTGGCGAACTGGGCCTGGAGGCTGATCATGCCGGTCTGGGGGTCCACGGCGTTGTCGATGGCGGTGAGCGTGCCGCGCTCCTTGACGTCCTGCTCCTCCTTGGGGAAGCGGGCCGAGGCGGAAATACCGTTCTTGCCGTAATACTTGCGCACCAGGGCCAGGTCGGCCTCGCTCACGGAGAAGCGCACCAGCACGGGCTGGATCTGGTTGATGGTCACGATGGTGGAGGTATAGGCGCTGACCGTGTTGCCGGGCTTGACCTGCTGGTAGCCGGTGACGCCCGTGACGGGCGAATTGATGCGGCAGTAGTCCAGGTTGATGCGAGCGGTCTCCAGCGCCCCCTGGTCGGCCTTGACCTGCTGCCAGCCGGTTTCGTAGGAGGTGCGGCGCTGCTCGTATTCGTCCTGGCTGACCACCTCCTGGCGCACCAGCTCCTTGTAGCGCACGTAGTCGCGCCCGGCCTGCCCGGCCGTCGCCCAGTCGCGGGCGAGATTTCCCTTGGCCTGGACCAGGGCGGCCTCGAAGGGCTGCGGATCGATGAGGGCCAGCTGCTGGCCCTCGCGCACCAGCGCGCCCTCCTGGAAGGACAGGGACGCAAGCTTGCCCGTCACCTGGGGCTGCACGGCCACGGTGCGCTGGGCCACCACATGCCCCACGCCCTTCACCACCAGGGGGGCGTCCGCCCGTTCGACCTTGACCACGCCGACGACCACCGGGGCCACGGCCGGGGCTTCCGTCTTCTTCTCACAACCGGGCAGCAAACAGACCGCCAATACCAACGCCGGAATGATCTTCACCGTGAACGCCTCGGAGAAACTGTTTTCCGGCGCATTACCCGTTTTGGCATCCCGCGTCCAGAACGTGCCAATTCGCTAGACTACCTAAGCTTTCGCCTCGCCTTTGCCTGTCCCGCCTTCCTCTCCCAGGGCCCGCGTCAGTTCGAGCGCCAGGCCGAGCCCACGGCGTATTCCGGGGTCTGCGAGCGCGCCCAGAAGGGCCAGGGGACCGGCCTCGCCCGCGCGCTCCAGGCGCACCTTGGAGGGAACCTCCGACAGTTTGGAAAGGACGGCCGCCGCATTGGGGTCGCCCAGGTTGCGGGCCAGGCCCATGAGCACCACCAGGCCGTCGCCCATGCGCTCCATGTCCTGTTCCCCATACGCGGAGCTGACCTTCTCCATGACGCCCACCAGCCCCTTGAGCACGGTGAACACACCCTTGGACTCCAGGTCCTCCAGAGTGGCTATCCACACCGGCACGCTCTGGCGCACCAGGGGCTCCAGGTTGTCCACCAGATTGAGGAGCGCCCCCAGCTGGTCCAGGGCCCTGTTGAAGGTGCGCACGTTGCGCATGGACTTCTTCACCAGGGCCAGGAGGTCCTCCAACTGGAAGTCGCTCTCCACGTCGGCCAGTTCCACGATCAGCGCCCGCACGGCCTCCTCCACCCTGGGGGCCAGGTCGCGGCGCAGGTTCTCCACGGACCGGGCGGCCTGCGTGAGCGGCGCCACGTCGGCGCGCAGGGCCTCGATGCCCTCCATGATCCTTTGGTCCTCGGCCATATGCCCTCCCGGCGTCACATTTTGCAGGCCGCGCCCGCGCGCATCTTGCCGGCCAGGTTCATCTGGTTCTCCAGGGGCAGGTCCTTGCCGCGCATCATGAGCTCCCAATAGACCCAACGGAACATCATCTTGCCCCAGTGGTTGGCCAGGCTCTCCTTGAGGAGCGAAAACGGCCCCACGCCCGGGAAGGGGAACTTGCCCGGCAAGGGCTCCACCTCGTAGTTGAAGTCCAAGAGGATGGCCTTGTCGTAGCCCGCTTCCAGGAAGCATGTGGCGTGGCCGTCGTAGCTGGGCAGCGGCTCGTGGCCGTCGATCTCGCGCAGCAGGTTCTCCACCAGCGTGTAGGCCTGGTAGTGGGCAGAGCTTCCGGCCTTGGACGTGGGCACGTTGGAGGCGTCGCCCAGCACGAAGATGCGCTCGGCCTTGTCGGACTTGAGGGTGTTCTTGTCCACGGTCACGTAGCCCATGGGGTCGGTGAGCCCGGAATTTTCCAGGCAGGCCGCCCCGAAGTTGGGCGGGATGGACACCAGCAGGTCGTAGCCCACGCTTCGTCCGTCGTGGGATTCGATGGTCTTGGCGTCCGAGTTGACCCGGGCGATGTTGAAGTTGGGGGTGACGTTTATGCGCTTCTTCTCCGCGATGTGAGCCAGGGCCTTGGCCGCGATGGGCTTGGTGAACACGCTGCCGAGCGGCGTGACCAGCTCCAGCTCCACGCTTTGGCGCGCCCCGGAGGCGGTGAGGAACCAGTCGCACATGAAGAGGAACTCCAGCGGGGCGATGGGGCACTTGAAGGGCAGCTCCGCGATGTTGAGCACGATCTTGCCGCAGGTGAAATACTTGAGCGCCTTGCGCAGCCGTTCGGCCCCTCCCAGGGTGTAGAAATTGTGGATGTCCGTGTCCCAGGCCTCGGCCATGCCCTCCACCTCGCCCGTGTTCAGGCGCGCGCCCGTGGCCACCACCAGCCAGTCGTAGGGATAGGAACCGCCCCGGGTCCGGACCGTGCGGTTTTCCGCGTCCACGCCGGTGACCTCGTCCAGCACGAACTCCACCCCCGGCGGAATAAAGAGGCGCTTGGGCTGGAGGATGTCCTCGCGCGAGTAGAGCCCGAAGGGGATGAACAGATAGCCCGGCTGGTAGTGGTGCTGCTCGTCGCGGTCGATGACCAGGATCTCCCATTCGTCCTCGGGCAGCTGCCCCCTGAGCTGGTTGGCCGCGATGGTCCCGCCCGCCCCCGAACCGATGATCACGATCCTTCGCATGGAATCCTCCGTGAACGGCTGGTTCGTCCCGGCCGGACGGGCCCGGGGTTTGCTCGCGAAAATAGCATTTTCGCGAGCAAAGTCCACCTTGAAGGAATGAAAAGAGCGCATGCCATGGCGGCCGGAAAAGCCCGAGCGCCCCTTGCGCCCCGCCACCCGCCGCGTTACTACACGCCCCCAAGAGCGGCCGGTTTCCGGCGCGCAACGTAAACCACATCATCCGGCACCATGGGCAAAATCCTCTCGATTCTTTTTCTGCTGGTCCTCGTCGGCGCGGGCGTCGGCGCATACTTCTTCACCAGGGACATGACCCCTCCAGAAGCCGCCCTCACTCCCGATCGGGCGGCCACCGGCAGCAAGCGCGAATTCACCCTGACCGCCAGGGACGCCTCGGGCGTCAAGGCCGTCAAGATCTCGGTGCTCCAGGCCCAGAAAGAGACCGTGATCGTCAACAAGACCTTCGAGCCCGCACAGCGCGAGGTGGTGGAGAAGTTCACCCTGGAGCAGGCCGGGCTGCGCGAAGGCCAGTTCGACCTGAACATGGTGGTCACGGACAAGTCCGTGTTCAACTTCGGCGCGGGCAACACCACCCGCATTTCCAAGACCATGGCCCTGGACAACCGCGCCCCGGTGATCAACGTGCTCTCCCAGGCGCACATCATCAAGCAGGGCGGCGCCTGCGGCGTGGTCTACCAGGTGAACAAGGACGTGGAGCGCTCCGGCGTCATCGTGGGCGACATGTTCTTCCCCGGCTACAAGCTCGATACCGGCAACTACGCCTGCATATTCGCCTTCCCCTGGAACATGGACCCCGCCCGCTTCCAGCCCCGGCTCTACGCCGAGGACTCCGCCGGAAACGAGCGCTCCATCACCTTCCGCTACCAGGCCAAGGCCACCAAGTTCAAACACGACAGCATCAACGTGGGCGACGATTTCCTGCAGTCCAAGATGCCCCAGTTCGAAACCATCTACCCCGACATCAAGGACCCGGCCCAGCTCTACATCAAGGTCAACCGGGACCTGCGCAAGGAGAACGTGGCCAAGCTCGTGGAGCTGTCCAAGAACACCTCGCCCAAGATGCTCTGGGACGGCGGCCCCTTCCTGCGCCTGCCCAACGCCGCGCCGCGCGCCGCCTTCGGCGACGGGCGCACCTACATGTACAAGAACCAGCGCATCGACGAGGAGACCCACCTGGGCGTGGACCTGGCGTCGCTGGAGAACGCCCAGGTCCCGGCGGCCCAGAGCGGCAAAGTCATCTTCACCGGGTTCTTCGGCATCTACGGCAACGCGGTGGTCATCGACCACGGCTGGGGCCTGCAGACCATCTACTCGCACCTGTCGCAGATCAGCGCCAAGGTGGGCGACGACGTGAAGAAGGGCGAGATCATCGGCAATACCGGGGCCACGGGCCTGGCCGCCGGAGACCACCTGCACTTCGGCATCATCCTGGGCGGCATCGAGATACAGCCCATCGAATGGTGGGACCCGCACTGGATCAAGGACAACATCACCAGCAAGTTCCAATAGGCCTTCGCGCTCAATAAGCGCCCAACATTGCGAACTGGACCGCGCGCCTGGGGTTTCCGCCCCGGCGCGCGGTTTTGTCTTTCCAGCCTGCGTTTCCCCGTGGACGGCCTCCCCGGGACTGTTTTCCCGCGCACTAGCCGTGTTGACCCCGCCCCGCCTATGCGGCAGAGTATGGAGGATTCCCAATCCCGACAGAGGAGCTCCATATGCTCAAAGCCGTCATCGCAGCATTGCTGACCGTGTTCCTGGCGCTTCCCGCCCTGGCCCAGCAACAGATGGGACCTCAGATGATGGGTAATCAGCCCATGGGATCCCAGATGATGAACCGCCAAACCCCAGGCCCCATCCCCAACCTCGTGGGCGCTTGGGAGGCCGGGGACTTCCAACTGCACCACAAGACCCACGGTTTCATTAAGGCCGAGGGCAATACGGCCAAACTGGTGGTGACCGCGCAGGAGGGCCGGGTGTTCCATGGCACGGTGGAATGGGGAGGCAAAAACGCCGGCAAGGATTCGTTCTCCGGCGTCATCGACAAGGACAACACGACCTTCTACCTCGCCGGACACACCGAAGGGCTGCGCCTTGGCAAGATGGAAGGCCCCGACGCGTTCACCTTCTACTATCTGGTTCCCGGCGGCGTAAGTCCCAGGGCCGGATACGTGGAATACAAACGGGCGAAATGAACGCAAAAGGCCTCCGGGTTTACGCCCGGAGGCCTTTTTGTTTCCGTCATCCGGCTGAGCTTGCTAGCGCAGCATCTCCAGGTTGATCACCACCTCGGCCGTGTCGCCGAGCGCGCCCATGCGCTGGAACTTGCCATCGCCCACGTGGAACTCCAGCAGGTTGATGGAGAACCGCGCCTCGAACCCGACCACCTGCTTTCCCTGCTCCAGGGGCGAGGGTTTGGTCCCCAGGTAGGTGAAGGGCAGCTGGATGCGCTTGGTCACGTCCTTGATGGTCAGGTCGCCCTCGGCCACATACTCGCTGCCGCCCTTGGATGTTATCTTCTGACTGACGAACCACATGGCCGGGTACTTGCCCACGTCGAAGAAGTCCGGACTCTTCAGGTGTTCGTCGCGCTTGGGCACGCCGGTGCTTATGCTGGCCATGTCCACGCTCACGTCGATCACGCTGCCCTCCAGGTTCTGCGGATCGAAGCGCACCGTGCCGGAATAGCTTTCGAAGCGTCCCGGCACCTTGGCCAGGATATGTTTGACGAAGAACATCACCGAGCAGTGGGGCGGGTCGAAACTCAAGGCCGGGGCGGGAGCAACGGTCTTGGACTCCGCCCCAGCCGGGGCGGGCCCGGCGTGCGTGGCTGTGGTCCCCGAAGGCTTGGCGGGGGCTGCTGACGGCGATCCCGGCGCCGCGGGCTGAGCCGGCTGGGCCTGAGCCGGCTGCACTTGAGCCGGCTGGGCCTGGTCCGTCCCGGCAGCCACGGCGATGGGAGCCCAGGCCGCAAGCCCGGCGACGGCCACGAGCGCGGCGATGCTCCAGAAGCGCGGAAAGCGTGTCATGGTTCCTCCCGGTTTCACGTTGCGGCTTCGACCGGCCGCCGGAGACCGTACCTTCAGTTTGTGAAGCCTCCGGAGCCCACAGGGACAAGCCCTTTGGGCTCCCCCCGCTCTACTTGAAGAGCGGCGCGTACTGACCGTACCCTTCTTTTTCCAGATCCTCGGCCGGAATGAAGCGCAGCGCAGCCGAATTCATGCAGTAGCGCAGCCCCGTTGGCGGAGGCCCGTCGTTGAAGACGTGTCCCAGGTGCGAACCAGCCAGCTTGGAGCGCACCTCGGTGCGCACGGAAAAGAGCGAGCGATCCTCCTTGGTGACGATGTTGCCCGGCTCCAGGGGCCTGACGAAGCTCGGCCAGCCCGTTCCGGAATCGTACTTGTCGAGGGAAGAAAACAGCGGCTCGCCCGAGACGATGTCCACGTAGATGCCGGCGCGCTTGTTGGCGTTGTACTCGTTGTCGAAGGGCGGTTCGGTGCCTTCGTGCTGCGTCACCTTGTACTGCATGGGGGTGAGGGTCTTTTTCAGTTCAGCGTCGCTCGGCTTCGTGAACGCCTTGGGACCGGCAACGGGTCCGCCCTGCCCCGGCCCTGGTTCGTGCTGCTCGCCCCAGGTCTTCTTCAGGAACTGGTCGCGCCCGGAGCCCCAGCGGTAGTAGTTGTACCGCACGGGATTGTTCTTGTAGTAGTCCTGGTGGTAGTCCTCGGCAGGATAGAAGGTCTCGTAGGGCCGAATCTCCGTGACGATGGGCTTGCCTTCGAATACGCCGGATTTCGCCAGGCGCTCCTTGGATTCCTCGGCGATCCGCTTCTGCTCCTCGTCGTGGTAGAAGATGGCCGAGCGGTACTGCTTGCCCCGGTCCACGAACTGCCCGCCCGCGTCGGTGGGGTCGATGTGATGCCACAGGTATTCCACCAGTTCGGCATAGCTCACCTTCCCCGGATCGAAGAACACCTGGATCGATTCCATATGGCCGGTGCTCCCGGCGGAAACTTCCTTATAGGTGGGGTTCGGTTCCTTGCCTCCGCAGTAGCCGGAAATCACCCGTGTGACTCCCGGGACCTTCTCGAAGTCGGATTCGGTGCACCAGAAGCATCCACCCGCGAAGGTGGCCACGGATTCGCCGGGTCTCGGCTTGAGCTCCTCGGCGGTAACGGCCAGGGCGCCGCCGTCCAGGGGCCAGATGCAGCCCGCCGCCACCAGGGTGAAGAACCAGCCCAGGGTCAGTGAAAACGTCCTCATGATATTGCCCTCGGATACGTCTGGGTGCCTGGCTCAGACCGCCAGGGCGCAGGTCTCGTAGTCCTTGGAGAAGCCCCAGCTGCGGGCCTCGGCTTCCTCCACCCAGGGTTTGGCGTGCCCGTGGCTGGCGCGCACGCCGTTGGAATCGGTAAAGACGAGAGCTCCCGGCCCCTCCACCATCAGGATGGCTCCCATGCTGGTCATCATCCCCGTCCTGGGAGCGATGATTCCGATGATCTCGCCGGTGGCGTCGTCAAGTACGGGCAGAGAGAACAGTGCGCGCATGAGGTGCCTCCTGTGTTGAAGTTAAGAGTCTTATCGGCCACATACCACGCTTTTCAGGAAAGGCAACGTAAAAGCGGCCGGTGCATTGCACGTTTACCTGTCCGCACCGGCCCGGGACATCCCCGGAAGCTTCTGTTTACGCCCGGTCCGGGTCCTGTTATGGCCTTGCCGGAAAACTTCCGGAGATTTCGATGGGTGCACGCATCCCCACCACCCTGGCAGCCTTTCTAGCCGTTCTGAGCGTCCTGGCGGCCGCATTCCTCCCCCTTCCCCTCGAGGCAGCCGACACCGCCCCTGCCCCCAGACAGGAGGGAAAATGGCGCATCGCCTACGTCGAGGGAGGCACCTACGAGAACTACCAGAAGGTCCTCAAATCGTTCGTGCGGGGTCTCGAGAAGCTCGGCTGGATCCAGGCCGACGAAACCTTCCACAAGACCAGCTTCCCGGACGATCGGGCCATGTGGGCCTGGCTTTCGCAAAACGCCCGAAGCGACTACCTGGAATTCGTGCCCGACGCGTTCTGGTCGGCCAACTGGGAGGAAACGGCGCGGGAGCGGAACAAGGACGAAGCCATCAACCGTCTGCGCGAGCGCAGGGACATCGACGCGGTCATCGCCATGGGCACCTGGGCCGGGCAGGATCTGGCCAACGACCGGCACTCCACCCCGGTGATCGTCTTCCAGTCCAGCGATGCGGTGAAGGCGGGCATCGTGAAGTCCGCCCAGTATTCCGGGCGGCCCCATGTCTTCGCCCTCTGCGATCCCGCGCGCTACAAGCGCCAGGTTTCCGTTTTCCACGACATCGTTCACTTCAGGAAATTGGGCGTGACCTTCGAGGACAGCCCGACGGGACGTATTTACGCCGCCATCGACGACGTGAAGGACGTCTGCCGTGAACAGGGCGTGGAACTGGTGGAATGCCACGCCGTGACCAACTCGCCGGATTTCTCCCAGGCCGTGGCCAGCTTCCGCGCCTGCAACGAACGGCTCGCCAAGGAAGCGGACGCGGTGCTCATCACCCATTCCATGACCGTGAAGCCCAGCACCATGCCCGAACTGTTCAAGCCGTTTCTGGACGCCAAGATTCCCACCTTCGCCCAGATGGGCTCGGGAGCAGTCCGCCGTGGGGCGCTCCTGAGCCTCTCCCAGACCGACTTCAAGGCCATCGGCCTGTTCTACGCCAGGGCGTTTTCCCAGATACTGCGCGGAGCCAGCCCCGGCAGCCTGCCCCAGGTGTTCGAGGATCCGCCGGTTCTCGCCGTCAACCTGGAAACCGCAAAGCGCATCGGATTCAACCCCCCGAGCGACGTCCTGGCGGAATCGGAGGAAGTCTTCACCAGCATTCTCACCCAGGATTCTCAATGAGGCTCCCCAGGCGATGACACGTCCCTTCGCCACAATTCAATCGCGGATTTTCGCGGCTGTGGCGGCCATTTTCGCCGCTGGTGGACTGCTGGTGTTCTCCATGGCCAGGACCATGCTCACCGATGACATCCTGACCCTGGAAAAAGGATTCGCCACCGAGATACGCAGCCTCGTGCGTCTCACCGCCGAAAACAGCTTCAACCGCTACCTCGACCTCAAAAGCGCCGCCGTGGCCGAGCGCAAACGCCGCATCCAGCAGGCGTGCAGAGGCGCGCTGGTCGGCATCTCCCTCCTGCACAGCCTCGAGAACGCCGGGGACATGACCGGCGAACAGGCCCGCAAGAAGGCCCTGGCCTGGGTCAAGAGCCGCACCTTCGGCCCGGACGCAAGTTCCGTCTTCATCCTCGACCACGACCTCACCGCCCTCGCAGTGAAGGACCCGGGGCTCGAAGGTAGGAAATGGACCGGCTTTCCCAACCTCAAGGGCCAGGACGCATTCGAACTCGTGGGAAAGACCGTCCGGGAGACGGGCAGCGCGAGTTCGGTCTTCTGGTGGGCCGATCGCGACGGCGGCCAGAAGAGCAAGCGCATGGGCATGTTCTTCGCCTTTCCGCAGTGGGACTGGATCGTGGGCACCATGGTGGACATGGAGGAGTTGGAGAAGATCGACGGCGTCCTGCGCGAGAAGGCGGTCCAGGAACTGGCCTCGGACCTCTCCGGCATACACTACGGAGACAAGGGGCGTCTTTTCATTGTGGACAAGACGGGGCGGGTTCTCCTCAACCCTTGGCGCGAGGGAACGGCGGCAAGCGGCATGACCGGGAACGCCGCGGGATGGGCCTTCCCGGAAGAGGTGCTGCGCTCCGCCCAGGGCACCGGCCAGCCAGTGGAATACCGATGGCCGAACCCCGTCACGGGCGAACCCGAGAGACAGATCGCCTTCGTGGAGCATTTCAAGCCCTTCGACTTGAACATCGCCCTGATCGCAAGCATGGACGAACTCACCCGGCCGGGCGACAAGCTGGCCCTCGTGCAGGCCGTCATCGCCTTCGGAGTGCTGATGCTCGGGTTGTGCGCGCTCTATCCGATCCTTTTGGGCATATCCAAACCGCTCAAGGTGCTCTCCGAGGAGGCCCGCGAGCTGCCCAGGGGCAATTTTTCGCGGCCGGGCCAGCTCGCCATGGAGCTGGACACCCTGGCCGAAGGCGCCACCACGGAGGTGGCCGACCTGGCCAAGGGCTTCCGGTTCATGCTCCAGGAACTGGCCACGCACCTGCAGGCCATCAGCGAATCCCAGGCCATGCTCACCTATCTGAACCGCACCCTGGAGCAGCGGGTGGACGACCGCACCAAGGACCTGGAACTGGCCAACTCAAGGCTCCAGGCAGAAATCGCCGAGCGCATCGCCACGGCCGAGCAGATGATCCAGGCCAAGGACGAAGCCCTGGAGGCGTCCAAGGCCAAGAGCCAATTCCTGGCCAACATGAGCCACGAGATACGCACGCCCATCACCTCCATCCTGGGGCTGGCGGAGCTGTCGCTGCTGGCCTCGTCCCGGGGCAAGGAGGGGCACTACTCCAGGCAGATCATCCAATCCACCCGCGACCTTCTGGCCCTGGTCAACGACATCCTGGACCTCTCCAGGGTCGAGGCCGGAAAGATCACTCTCGAAAAGATCCCCTTCGCCCCCAGGGAGACCATCGACTTCGCGCTGGGCCGCTTCCAGGCCGCCTGCCGGGAAAAGGGGCTGTCCTTCTTCGTGCGCTGGGAGGGGAACCTGCCCGGCCGCCTGTTGGGCGATCCCCTGCGCCTGTCCCAGGTGCTGGGCAACCTGGTGGGCAACGCGGTCAAGTTCACCCGCAAGGGCTCGGTGACCGTGACCATCGGACCGGCCAGGCCCTGCGGGGATGGGCGCATCGAAATCCAGGCTGCGGTGGCCGACACGGGCCCCGGGATCGCGCCCGAACAGAAGGAGAAGGTTTTCGAAGCCTTCCATCAGGCAGACTCGGGCTATTCCAAGTCGCACCAGGGAAGCGGGCTGGGACTGGCCATCTGCCGCGAACTGACCGCGCTCATGGGCGGGAGCGTCTGGGTGGAAGCCGGCCACGAGGGGGGGAGCGTCTTTTTCTTCACCGCCCGCTTCGAGTCCGCTCCGGCCCAGACCCAGGAGGCCCTCCCCCAGCCGTCCGCAGGGGCGGTGCATGGGCGACGGCTGCGAATCCTCCTGGCCGAGGACAACGCCCTCAACCGGGGCTTCTTCGAGGAGTTCCTGGAATCGCTCGGGCATCAGGTCCTTTCCGTGGAGGACGGGCAGGCCGCTCTGGACGCCCTGGTGCGCGAGGAAGTCGATCTGATCCTGATGGACGTGCAGATGCCGCGCCTGGACGGCCTCGAGGCGACCCGCCGAATCAGGGCCGGGGAATGCGGTCCCCGTGCGGCGGCGGCGCCCATCGTCGCCCTGACCGCGTCGGCCATGCTGGGCGACCGGGAACGCCTGCTCCAGGCGGGCATGAACCACTACCTGTCCAAGCCCGTCAAGCTGGACACCCTTCAGGGTGCGGTGGAGATGTTCACTCAGGGGCCGGACGGCGATCCCGCCCCGGAGTAGCGTAGGCCTTCCCGGCTCATCCTCTCGAACGCCGGGGGCCCTTCCTTCCGGCGGGCCTGCCGCGTCCGCCCCGGCCGGGCTCAGGCTGGGGTCCGGCTGGGCCGCCCTGCGCCGTGCCCCGGCTCTTCCCTCCCCCGTTTCGGCGAGGGTCCTTTGCTGCCTGCGCGGCCGGACCCGCATGCGAGCCGCCCGCGCCGCCGCGAGAGGCGCGGGGATGCGTTCCGCCGCCTTCCGGCTCGCCGCCCCGGCGTCCTGGCGCGCCGTTGCGCTCCTGTTCCTTCCTGTCGCCGCCGCGCCTGCCCGCCCCTGCTCCGGCCAGGCGCCGCTCGCGTCCGGAACTGAGCGCCGCGTGCTGGCCCAGGCGCTCGGCGTCGCTTCGGGCCACATGGATGGGCTGGCCTTCCAGGTCGGTCCCGGCGAAATACATGGCCGCGGCTGCGGTTCCGGGAAGCGGGATGAAGCACTGCACCTGGCTCGGCTTCCAGCCCTTGGCCTTGAGCCAGCCCGAGAGGTCCTCCATGTCCTGCATGGTGCAGCCGGGGAAGGCGCTCATGAGGTAGGGGACCACATACTGCTCCTTGCCCGCGCGGTCGGATTCGTTCTCGAAAAGCCCCAGGAACTGCTCGAACACCGAAAAGCCCGGCTTGCGCATGAGCCGCAGCACGTGGGCGGCCATGTGTTCGGGGGCCACCTTGGCCTGCCCGCCGGTGAACTCCCGGATCATGCGCGACAGGGCGGGCTTGTCCGCCAGCCCCAGGTCCATGCGCCAGCCGCTGGCCACCCGCACGTGGCGCACGCCCGGCACGCGGGACACGTCGTCAAGAAGCTCCACGAAGGCGTCCTGGTCCACCTGGAAATGCTTGCAGATGCGCGGCGTCAGGCAGCTTGACCGCACGCAGGAGGTCATGTCCCCGGCGCAACGGCCTCCCCACATGTTGGCGCTGGGGCCGCCCACGTCGCTTATGCTGCCGGTGAAGCCCTTGGTGCGGGCCAGGCGGGCCGCCTCGTCCAGGGCCGAGCGCCTGCTGCGGGAGCGGATGCGCCGCCCCTGGTGCAGGGCCAGGGTGCAGAAGGAGCAGCCCCCGGCGCAGCCGCGGTGGATGTTCAGGCTCCCCCGGATCATGTCCGCCGCCGGAATGGCCTCGGAGTACGACGGGTGGGCCTGCCTGGTGAAGGGCAGCGCGTAGAGCCCGTCCAGGGCGTCCCCTTCCAGGCCCTCGCCCGGCGGGGTCAGCACCACCAGCCGGTCGCCGCTTCGCTGCACGGCGGTCTGCCGGTTCTGGTGGACGTGGCGCTCCATGGTAAGCGTGGCCTTTATGAGGAGCCTCGGGTCGGCCAGGATGTCCTCGTGGGAGGGCAGCTCCAGCACGTCCATTCCTTCGGGAAGACTGCCTGGCTTGCACGCGTACACCGCGCCGGGAACGCGCTGCAGCACGTCCGCGAGTTCCCCTCCCTCGGATTCCAGTCGGTCCAGTCCCTCGGCCAGGGACAGCACCGAGTGCTCGGCCATGCCGTAGAGCACCACGCTGGCCTTGGCGTCCAGGAGGATGGATCGTCTGAGCGAGTCGGACCAGAAATCGTAGTGGGACACGCGCCGAAGCGAGGCCTCGATGCCGCCCAGGGCCACAGGGATGCCCGGAAAGGCCCGGCGCACGAGGTTGGCGTAGACCACCGACGCCCGGTTGGGCCGCGCGCCCGCCTGGCCGCCCGGGGTGTAGGCGTCGTCGGAGCGTTTTTTGCGGAAGGCCGTGTAGTGGGCCAGCATGGAGTCCAAAGACCCGGCCGTGACGCCGGCGAACAGACGCGGGCGGCCCATGACGGCCAGGTCGTCCGGCGCTTCCCAGCGGGGCTGGGCTATAATGCCTGTCTTGTAGCCGTGGCTGACCAGCCAGCGGCCCAGAAGCGGCGCGCCGAAGGAAGGATGGTCCACATAAGCGTCGCCGGTGACGAGGAGCACGTCCAGTTCGTCCCAGCCGAGGCGGTCCATCTCGGCGCGGGTCATGGGGAGGAAGGCGGGTTGGTCGATGGGGGTGCGGGGCATTTCGTGAGTATGGCCACTGGAAGTGTTTCCGTCCAGTGGCCTTGCCGGTCCCACGCAAAAAGGCGGCCTCGCGGCCGCCTTTTTGCTATTCGGGATTCCAAAGGGCGTAGCCCTTTGGCCGCCGGAGGCTCTAACCTCCGGCCTTTTCTCTTTTACTCGACTACCAGCTCTTCTTCCTCTGGTCTGCCAGGGCCTTGGCCTGCTCCTCCCAGTCGCTGAATCCGGCGTGGTAGAGGGCGTCGGCCACGGTCTTCTCCCAGTCCCAGGCGGCGTAGATCACCGGCTTGTGGAAGGCTCCCCGGTACTTCTCCAGCTCCTGGCGGTAGAAGCCCTCCTTGGGGGTGTCCAGGTGGTCGCGCAGCTGAGTGGCAAGCCTGGTCAGCTCGCCTTCGTACCACTCGGAGAGGTCCTTGGCGGACTTGTACTTCTTCAGGATGTGCTCGTACTTGTGGGATTTCAGCAACTCGTGCAGCCGGTTCAGGTGCTGCTCGCCGATCCAGCCGCCCAGCCTGGACACCGGGATGTTCATCCCTTCCACGGAGGCCACGTCGAACTTGGTCTGGTAGTAGGTGTCGGGCACCACCGAGGCGCTCACGATGCCAGCGATGGACACCAGGCCCCGCAGGATGAGGCTGTTGGACACGCCCTGGCCACAGAAACCCACCTTCTTGCCCATCTTCTGTCCGGTGAAGATGGTGGCGAGGATTGCCCAGACCACGGCCGGGTCCTCCTCGTCGTAGATGTGCTGCAGGCTCGGGTTGTCGCGGTCGGTGGCCAGCACCATCTGGGTCATGTCGTTGGAGCCGATGGAGAAGCCGTCGAACTCCTGGATGAACTCCTTGGCCAGGATGGCGTTGGAGGGAATCTCGCTCATCATGTGGATCTTCAGGCCGTCCTCTCCGGAACGCATCTTGTGCACCTTGGAGAGGTAGCGCTTCATGGAGCGGGCTTCTTCCAGGGTGCGCACGAAGGGCAGCATCATCTGGAGGTTCTTGCCGCCGAAGATGCCGCGCGCCAGCTTGAAGGATTCGATCTCCCAGTCGTGGATGTTGCGGGAGACGCCCCGGTAGCCGAGCATGGGGTTGTCTTCGTAGTTCTCGAAGAGCATGCCGCCCACCAGGTTGCGGTACTCGTTGGATTTGAAGTCGGTGGTGCGGTAGATGATGGGCCGGCCGTAGAAGGCCATGGCGAAGAGCGCCAGGTTCTGGGCCAGGGTCTGGACGTAGAGCTCCTTGCCGGTGCGGTAGCCGCGCGAACGCAGCTGCTTGCCGATGCGTCCGGGCAGGGTGCGCACCTCTTCCATGTCGCGCTGGATGCCCACCTGGCGGGCGATCTCGGCGCGCATCTGGGAGATCTTCTCCAGGGTCTCGATGATGAAGGGCTCATTCGCCACGGCCTGGGCGCGCTCGGCCACGTGGGCCTTGACTTCCATGCGGCGCTTCACGGCCTCGGCGTGGGTGGAGGTGTCCTGCAGCTCCTCCCAGTAGCCCATGATGACGGCCACGTGGTCTTCCAGGCTAGTGGAGGTCTTGAGCACCTCCAGGCGGCGGGTGGCGTTGCCCAGGTATTCGTCGAGCTTCTTGTCCAGCTCGCGCAGGCGGCGGTGGATGGCCAGCACCTCGTCGGTGCCTCTGGCTCCTTCCCTCTCGGTCAGCTGCTCCAGCTCCTTGGCGAGGCCGGTGACCAGGCCCACGTACTGGCGGAGCTTCAGGTCCATGGGGATGTAGCCCGCAGCCATCTGCTCGCGGATGACCTTGGTCAGGCGCTGGTCGTATTCCAGCAGCTTCTTGTCCACCAGCTGGTTCAGCATGCCCTGGTCGTAGGCTTCAAGGGCCATGGGGTGCACGCCGATGTTGCCCAGCATGAATTCGGCGCGCAGGAGGCCCACTTCGAAGTCCTGCACCATGCGCAGGCGCGACAGGAACAGGGCCTGGCCCACGTCGGCCAGGATGAGGCCGACCTTGGTCTTGGTGGCGGGAAGCTTGGAGAGGTCCATCTCGCCGCCCACGGCCACCAGGGGCAAAAGGCCCCGGTAGGCCACGCCGCGCGAGCCGTCCACGGTGACTTCCTGGCCGTCCAGGGAGCGCAGGAGCTCCGCGCGCTGGATGCCGATGACCGCCGGGATGCCAAGTTCCCGGGAGGTGATGGCGGCGTGGGAGGTGTCGCCGCCCACGTCGGCCAGGATGGCGGAGGCCACGCGCATGCCCGGCACCATGTCCGGGTCGGTGCGTTCGGCGGCCAGGATGTCGCCCTTGTTGATCTTGTTGAGCTCCAGGGCCGAGCGCAGGAACTTCACGGTGCCCTGCCCTGCTCCGCGCGAGGCGCCGTTGCCCTCGAGGATGACCTCGGCCCGGGCCAGGGCAGCCTTGTCCACCTCCATGCGGCGCATGAAGATGGTGTCGGGGTGCAGTTCGAATTCCTCGTTCCAGCGGGTCTCGGGGCGGGCCTGCACGAACCAGAGCCGCTCGGACTGGTCGATGCAGAACTCGGTGTCCATGATCATGCCGCCGTAGGCCACGGAGATGGCGCGCACGCCGCGGGCCACTTCCTCGGCCTGGGCCAGGGACAGGGCCCAGCGGTAGGCTTCGAGCTCGTCCACGGGCACGATCTTGGTGCCGCCGCGCTCGTCGTAGATGATCTTTTTGTCTTTAAATCCCATGAAGCGGATGACCACTTCGCGGGAGTCCTCGCTCTGGAACACGTAGAGCTTGTCCGGGGTGACCATGCCGCCCACAACCGCCTCACCCAGGCCGTAGGAGCAGTCGATGGAGACCAGGTCCTTGCGGTCGGTTCCCCGGCAGCCGGTGGAGGTGTCGGCGGAGAAGGCCGTACCGGAGATGACCGGGTTGATCATGCGCATGATGCACACCGAGAGCGAGGTGTTCTCGATGGCCCATTCCTGCTTGGCCTTCTCGGCGATGGTGTTGTCACCGGTGCGTTCGGCCAGCTGCACGGCGTCCAGGATGGCCTCGCGGCGGTAGGTCATGGAGCGCAGGTTGTAGGCCGAGGAGCAGTCCCACTGGTAGGCTTCGACCACGCGGTCGTCGCCCACGATGTTGAGATACGTGTCCTGCAGGCCCGCGAAGGCTTTCTTGCGCGAGTCCTCGCCGGCGGCGGAGGAGCGCACGGCCACGGGCACGTCTTCGAGCCCGGCGTCCCTGCAGATGTCCTGGTAGGCGCTACGCACGGCCTCGGCCACGTCGGCGGGCATGTCCACGCAGAGGATGGCCACCTGCACGAGAACGCTTCTCTTGCGCAGCTGGTCGATGCCCTCGGGGGAGGTGGCGAAGCCTTCCACCACGTTGTTGACGAAGGTGCGCAGCTTGATGAGCGTGGCCTTCTCGGGGGAGGTGGCCTTCACTTCCTGGGCCAGGGTGCGCACGAAGTGCTTGAGGAACTCGGGGTCCTTGTTGACCTCTTCGCCCGCCCAGTCGATGCGGTTATATTCGTGGTCCACGGTCTGGCGGATGAGCGCCGCGTTGACCTTGGTCTCGTCGAGGAGCTTATGGAAAGCCACGGAGGAAACGGCCCGGAACTGCGGGGCGCGGATTCCGGACACCTGGCTTATGATGGCGGTGTTGTAGTTCTTGCCCCCCACCAGGAGCTCTGCCTCTTCTCCGATGGCCGCGATGTCGGCGCCGGTGAGGATGAGCTTCTTGGTCATTTCTTTCTTCTCCTTGGCGGGAGCTTTGGGGGCGGCAGCTTTGGCAGCGGCTTTAGCCATTCGATTCCTCCTTAGGAATATCCAAACAACGTCCTGGAACGCCAGCCTCGTGGGCTTCGCGCTATCAGATTGAGTGACGGACGGGCAAGTGAAACCCGTTTAATCCGCGTATTCCATACCGTGCCCGCACCAGGGGCAGTACTGGAAGTCCTCGGCGGCCAGGGGGGCCTTGCAGCCGGGACAGACCTTGCTCACGGGCATGAGCTCCACGAGCAGTTCGCCTTCCTTCACCGGAACCATCTTCTTGTCCTCGAAGTAGTCGGCGTTCTTGATCACCCGCTTCACCACTCCCTCGACCTGGGAGAAGACGGACTTCTCCTGCTTCATCACGGAGATGTTGAACACCTCCTGGCCGGGCTTGAGGAAGTCGCCGGGGCTCACGTGCATGACCCACAGGTCGCCGTTGCACGGGGCCGCGATATGGTACGGATTGGACGGGTCGGCCATCTCCACGGCCTGGGCCTCGCGGCCGCCCAGGGCCTCGGCCACCTTGACCTGGTGGGACAGGATCTCCGAGTCCAACACGTAGCGGACCACGCTCATGCCCTGGTGGTCCGGGGCGGAGATGTCCAGCAAGGTGAATGTGTGGGGCTTGCCGCGGGAGTCCTCGAAGAACATCTCCTGGCCGGGCTCCAGGCCCTCGAACCACACATCCAGGGGCAGGCGGTTGGGGTCGCCGTATTTGGTGCGGAACTCGATGGTCTTGAGCGCGTCGCCGGGATGGTTCAGGTACATCACGAACTCTTCGCCGGAAGGCTGGCGCTGCAGGCGTTTCTCCAGGGCTTCGAACTCGCCGGTCAGGTCCACGTCCTTGAGCGAAACGAGCGGGGATTCCATGGTGCGCTGCTCGATGGCGGTCTTCCAGTCGGAGCCGAAGGCGGACTCGTAAACCCAGTCGGCCGGCCAGCCCAGGGGAAGCTTTCCGTACTTGCCCAGCAGCAGCTGGCGGAAGGCGTCGTTGGCGTCGGCGTAGAGCATGAGCCGGTCGGCCTTGCAGGCCTGGGTGATGCACTCGTCGGGATGCTGGCTGGTGGCGTCGAGCACTTCCAGCATGTCGCGCACGGCGCGCTCGCCGCCACGCTTGTAGGCCCCGGTGACGGCCAGGAAGGCCGTGTTCCAGGTGATCTGCGAGCCGGGGGTCACGTCATGGTAGCGCACGATGCGCCGCGTGCCCGCCAGGAACTTGAGCATGTACGGGAGCAGGTGGATGTAGCCCTGCTTGAGCGCGCCCTCCTGGCTGGAGCTGGTGGCGCCGCCAGGCATGCCGTGCTCCACCACGTCGTAGTCGATGCCCTGGAAGTAGGGGGCGGTGTACTTGTCGTAGTAGGGCATGATCTGCTTGAGCACAAAGCCGCAGGTGCGGATCATGTCCTTGTTGAGGCTGGTCTTGAGGCCCAGCTCGTCTTCGAGGTAGGCGGCCGTGGAGAGCACCTCGCCCTGGCCGTACCAGCGCACGGAGGCCCCGATGGCCGTGTCCACGATGTGCGCTCCGGCCTTGGCCGCCGCGCCCACGGCGGGGACGAACAGGCCGTCGGTGTAGTGGCGGTGGTAGTCCACCACCAAGTCCGGGTATTTCTCGCGGATGGCCGTTACCAGCGAGGAGATGAAGCGCGGCGGGCACACGCCGGCCATGTCCTTGAGGCCCAGGGTGATGATCTTGGTGACCTTGCGCTTGGAGAGCCCGGCCACCTTGCCGCAGCACTCCAGGATGTCCTCGAGCACGCCCATGTAGTGGTGCACGTCGAAGCCCTTGGCCCAGGAGAGCGAGATGGCGGGCTGGAAGATGTTGCCCTTGGAGTTGAGCGCCACTTCGGCGAAGGGCAGCATGTTCTCGATATGGTTCAGGAAGTCGAAGCAGCGGATGATGTCGTAGTGCTCGCAGATCATCTCGCCGGTCAGGCGCATGACGTTCTTGGGCTGGGGCTTGTAGCCGAGCACGTTGGTGGAACGGATGAGGATCTGCTTGCAGGTCTTGGGGGCGAAGCAGTTCCACTGCTCCCCTTCGGTGAAGGGGTAGGTCATGTTGGCCATCATGGCCACGTGGAAGTGCGCGCCCCCGCCGTTCTCAAGCGACAGGAAGCCACAGTTGTCCAGGTAGGGGCCTATGAGGGCATCCTCGGCCAGACGGAAGCGGTTGCCCGAGTTGGACTGGGTGATGTCGCGGGTGGTGGTGTCCACGAAGTGCACGATGCCCGAGTCGCGGATCTGGTCCAGGAGCGCCTGGCGGTCGCCCCGCGGATACGGGGCATTCCAGGACTTGTGGTCAAGCAAAGGCATGGCCGGGATGAAGCGGCCCAGACGCTTGTCCTGGCGTCCCCGGTACTCGCCCAGCTGCACGTGGGTGTTGTAGCCCTTGGCGGAGATTTCCGAGGTGAGGCGCGCCAGGCGGAAAGCCTCGGGCTCCACGTCGCGGTATTCGAGCAGTTCGGGCGCGGTGGCGATGAAGTTGGTGTCGTAGTCGCCCGAGCGGAAGCGGGCGTTGTTCATCACCTGCAGGTGGAAGGGGATGGTGGTCTTGACCCCGCCCACGATGTACTCGCGCAGGGCCCGGTCCATGATGCCCACCACCTTTTCCCAGGTGCGGGCGTAAGTCATGAGCAGCGCGCCGGCCGAGTCGTACTGCGAGGGGAATTCGTAGCCGGCGGAGATGCAGGAGTCGAGACGGACGCCCGGGCCGCCGGGGGAGATGTAGCGGGTGATGAGCCCGGCGTTGGGCGTGAATCCCTGGCGGGGATCCTCGCAGTTGATGCGCACCTGCAGGGCCCAGTTGGTGGGCTTGGTGTTGTTCTTGGTGTAGCGCAGCTTGGCCCCGAAGGCCACGGCGATCTGCTCCTCGACCAGGTCGATGCCGTAGCGGCATTCGGTGATGCCGTGCTCCACCTGAAGGCGCGTGTTCACCTCGATGAGATACGGGGTGCCGTCGGGCTCCACCAGGAATTCCACGGTGGCCAGCGAGTAGTAGCCCACGTGCTTGATGAGCTTCTCCGACCAATCCTTCAACTGCTCGCGCAGTTCGGGGGTCATGCCCTTCCAGGGGGAAGGGGTGATCTCCACGAGCTTCTGGTGGTTGCGCTGCACGGTGCAGTCGCGCTCGTCCAGGGCCAGGACGTTGCCGTGCTTGTCGGCGATGACCTGAATCTCGATGTGGCGCACGCTGCGCAGGTACTTCTCCACGTAGAGGCGCGGGTTGCCGAAGCTGGCCTGGGCCAGGGCGGACGCCTTGGAGAAGGCCTCCTCCAGCTGCTTGGGCTCATGCACCACGTAGATGCCGCGTCCGCCGCCGCCGCCCTCGGCCTTGAGCATGATGGGGAAGGTGATCTGGCTTGCGATCTCGCGCGCCTCGGGCACGCTCACGGCCGACTCGGAACCGGGCACCACGGGGATGCCGAGCTCCTTGGCCACGTTGCGCACGGCCACCTTGTTGCCCAGCAGGTTCATGGCCTCGGAGGTGGGGCCGACGAAAACGATGCCCGCCTCGGCGCACTTGGCCGGGAAGGTGTGGTCCTCGGAGGCGAAGCCCCAGCCCGGGTGGATGGCCGCGATGCGCTTGGCCTTGGCCTCGCGGATGATGAGGTCCAGGTCGAGGTAGGCCCTGGGATCCTCGCCGAGCAGGATCAGCTCGTGGGCGCCGGCCACCGACGGGGAGGTCATGTCCACTTTGGTGGCGGTGAGAACCGGCACGGCCTGGAAGCGCTCGCGGATGGAGCGCAGCACGCGCCTGGCGGTTATACCGCGGTTGGCGACAAGTATCTTCTTGCCCTGGATTTCCTTGAGAACGTCCTGAAAGCTCTTAACGCCCATGGGGATGTACCTAACCTGGATTCTTGAGCGGGCCCTCGGGAGCCCGCCAGATGCTGCCGGAGGTGAGAAGCCGTTCGCCCGCCACGCCAGCGGGCTTAACCCTAAGCGCCCCGTCCGGGGCGAGCCCTATGATCCGGGCCCGCCAGGGGGTCTCACCGCCCTCGCGGACCAGCACGTCTTGGCCCAGCCATTCAAGATGGGGCTCGATCAAGGACGTTACGTTGTGGGGTGTGCCTTGGGTAAGAGTCGTTTCGTAACAGATTTTCACAAAATCCACAAGATCGCGCCACAACCCCAGGGGGGTGGCGTTCAATCCGCAGGCCTTGAGGTATCCGGCAGGCACGGCGTGGTCCTCGCGCAGCATGGCCAGCGGCGGCGAGCTCACCAGGTTGAGCCCGATGCCGGCAAGCACAGTGCCCCTGCGCTCCTCCACCAGCATGCCGCCCACCTTCACCCCGCCGGCCAGGATGTCGTTGGGCCACTTGATGCGCGCGGGAACCTTCCTGCCGAGCAGGAATCCGGCCATGCAGTACCCCAGGATCAAGGGCAGCAGGCTGTCGTATTCGCGGGGAGGCTGCGGCAGCACCAGGGCCGCGTACAGGTTGCCGGGCGGGGAATCCCAGCCGCGCCGGAGCTGCCCGCGCCCCGACCACTGTGATACCGCCAGCACGGAATCCCACGGATCCAAAAGCTTGTTCTCGGCCATGGGCCGGGCCACGTCCAGGCAGGACGAGCATGGCCCGCACACGACTATCCTGCCCCTGACCTTCTCGCTCGAAAGCCACCAGGACTCCTGGGCGCAGGCCGAACACCACGGAACCAAAACCTCTTGCCAAGGCGCGAAAGCACGCGCATCCTCTGCCCACCCCGGGTGGCAATCCGCCAGTTTTTCGGGAAACAACGGATCGGCCAGCTCCTCACGCCCCTGCGCCCACAGGAGCACGCCCGGTCCCGGAATACGGGGACCCTGAAGCTCCGTCACGGATCGGAACCCTCCATGGAAATATACCTGGTTGGCGGCGCGGTGCGCGACCTCCTGCTCGGAAGGACCGTCACCGACCGCGATTACCTCGTCGACCACGCCGACCACGCTTCGTTTCTTGGGCGGTATCCCACGGCCCGCCTTGTCGGCAAGTCATTTCCGGTGGTTATCCTGGACGGGAGCGAATATGCTTGGCCGCGCGGCGGCTCGCTCGAACGCGACCTGGAACTGCGCGACCTGACCGTGAACGCCATGGCCCTGGACGAGAAGGGGCTCCTGCGCGCCCACCCCCAGGCCCTGCACGACCTCCAAGCGAAAATCCTGCGCCCCTGTTCGCCCACCTCGCTCACCGACGACCCGGTGCGGGTCTTCCGGGCGGCGCGCTTCGCGGCCCAGTTCCCGGACTTTTCTCCTAGCCCAGAGCTTCTGGACCAGATGCGCAGCGCAGCCCAACAGGGGCTTCTGGCCGGCCACGCGGCCGAACGCGTGGGGCGTGAGGTGTCCAAGGCCCTTTGCGCGCCGGTGCCGTCTCGCTTTTTCACTCTTTTGGCGAAGGCGGACTGCCTCCTGCCCTGGTTCGAGGAGCTGGCGGCCTGCGTGGGGGTGCCTGCCGGGCCTCCCGCCTACCACGACAAGGACGTGTTCGACCACGCCTGCGAGGTGATGGACCGGCTGGCAGGAGACGCCCTGCTCGCCTGGATGGCCCTGGCCCACGACCTGGGCAAGGCGACTACTCCCCGCGAGGAGTGGCCCGCCCACCACGGGCACGACAGGACCGGCGTCGCGCCTGCCCGGGAGTTGGCCCTTCGCCTTCGCCAACCGCGGGTCTTCATGGAGGCGGGCATGGCCGCCTCGGCCGAGCACATGCTCGCTGGCCGCTACGCCGAACTGCGCCCTGGCACCAAGGTGGACCTGCTCGTGCGCCTGGAGGCCAAGAAGCTCACCGCGCGCATGTTCCGGCTGGCCGCAGCCGACAAGCGCCAGGCGGACGAGGACACCCTGCGCCAGGCCCGGCGCGACCTACGCGTGATCCTCAAGGTCAGGCTGCCGGACGACAAGAAGGACCTGGGCGAGGCGTCAGGGGAGATGCTCAGGCAGCTCCGGTGCGACGCGCTGGCCGCCATTCAAGGCGTAAGCAAACCTTGTCCAATCATACACACATAACAAATGCACAATCCAAACTATTCAGCATTGTTATTATAATTCGTTTTTTCTCGCTTTTCCCTATGAATTCTATCAGACAAATAATACAGCCCAAGAAATGTAGTAACAAACAAATTTGAAATCATAAATGAAAATATAAACATAAATACTAACTTAACATATGCAAAAACATTCTCATCCAGAATGAAAATTTTTAAATTATTAACGCCTACATCAACGACAGAACTCAACCCACAAATGATAATTGACAACGCCGAAAGATACCCAAACATCAAGCACAAAAACCGCCTTCTCGACAATTGCTCAGGCTTGTTTCTATAATGCGTCACAAGCCTCGGCGGCGTACCCGTCATCGGCTCATCCATGTTACTCTTGTTGAACGTAGAAATTGCAGCCAATGCTGCGATATAAAATCCTGGCAAGATTTGAAGGAGACCATTAATCTTTACAATCAACCCGTCCGCACCTACCAATTTTGGCTTTGCAGGTAATATTACATATAATGCCACCATAACGATTGCCAACACTAGCGGAGCGACAAAATCATATTTATATTTGGATTCGTGAGTCACACGCAAATAATCAACAACTCTAAACAATCTTGAAAACACGGTCTTCATGACTCACCTTCCCTACTAACTTCCTTCATCAACATTTTTTTCATCTTTTTATTCAATTCACCATGAATTTCATGCGTACACTGCTTAATCACCTCAGCTGTTGAAACAAAATCATATTTTCCGTAAGCAATGCTTTGTGCATCATTTTTACTCACACCAAAACTAATGGTCCTCTCTTTCCCCCACTTATTTTTAAGACGTACACGAATCTCTGAATACCCTTCCTTCTTCCCTTTTTTCCTAAT